>NZ_NIQC01000127.1 GCF_002216005.1 Natranaerobius trueperi | reverse complement strand
GAAAGAGTAATGACCAGCTGTACAAAGTACCTTGAGGATAGATTGAAACTTAAGGTAAACCGAGAAAAGAGCAAAACTGGAAGCCCACTAAAACTTAAGTTTCTTGGCTTCTCCCTCTACAAAGCTAGAGGAAAGGCTGGAATACGACCACACCAAGAGTCCATAAAACGGTTCAAGGACAGGATAAGGCAGATAACAAGTCGTAAACGTGGTAGGTCAATTCAAC
>NZ_NIQC01000126.1 GCF_002216005.1 Natranaerobius trueperi | reverse complement strand
AGAAGGTGCTGTTTTTACTGGTGTAGTAGTATTTTCTTTATCGCATTTTCTGCAGCTGTAAACATACTTAATGTGCTTTAATACCTTGGCCTTGGCAGGAACGATTTTTAATTCGCGTCTTTCTTCTGTGCTCATTTCATGAAGGTTATCACCACAACAAGAGCACACCTGTTCTTCTGAAGAAAGGCGATGCTCTACAACTTCTTCTTCAAGGCCTTCTAACTGTATATCTCGCTGGCCTT
>NZ_NIQC01000125.1 GCF_002216005.1 Natranaerobius trueperi | reverse complement strand
TCAACTGCATATTTGTAGCCTTGAACGTAGTACTCCTTTGACCTTTTGATCGCTTGTTGGGCATTACGGTTTGGTCTAAACCCAAAGCTATTATCAGAAAATGTTGGTTCAAATATTGGTTGTAGTATTTGCACTAGTGCCTGTTGGACCATGCGGTCCACGACTGTTGGGACTCCAAGAAGTCTTACCCCACCATCAGGTTTAGGTATTTCTACTCGTCTGACTGGATGGGGTTTGTACTTCCCAC
>NZ_NIQC01000124.1 GCF_002216005.1 Natranaerobius trueperi | reverse complement strand
ATGATGACATATCCAAACGATACGAGGTACTGCACTTAAATCATTGAACCGCCAAGTACCGGACGGTATGCTTGGTGGTGTGAGAGGTCGGTAGATAAATTAATTATCTACCTCCTACTCGATTTTAAATAAATATTAAAAAGAAGCCGCTCTTTTGATAAAATGGTAAGTGACCAAACAAACCAATAGAAAGGAGCGGCTTCTTTATGAACAATAATAAAATTGTCTTTAAAGATTATAACATGAATCA
>NZ_NIQC01000123.1 GCF_002216005.1 Natranaerobius trueperi | reverse complement strand
ATTGTTCTTTGACTGGTTAACGCTCAATCGTAAATACTGCATAAAATCTATCTCCCTGCTGCCATCCTCTAAAACCCTAAAGCCTTTCTTTGGTTCGTCATAATATAAAGAAAACCACTTTTTCTTCGTAAGCGTCAAATAGCACCCACATTGATTTAATAAAAAACTCCCATCTCATTAAATAAATAAGTGGGAGTGACTGTTATAATCAGTTTTTGCTATTTGCTTTGAGTTTTTTGCAACTTGCAGTT
>NZ_NIQC01000122.1 GCF_002216005.1 Natranaerobius trueperi | reverse complement strand
AAGTCGTAAACGTGGTAGATCGATTCAAAAGATACTTAAAGAGCTTAAAGTATTCACCACAGGCTGGTTAGGCTATTTCTCCATCGCAGATATGAAGAATAGAATCACTGCCCTTAACGAATGGATTGTAAGCGTCAAATAGCACCCACATTGATTTAATAAAAAACTCCCATCTCATTAAATAAATAAGTGGGAGTGACTGTTATAATCAGTTTTTGCTATTTGCTTTGAGTTTTTTGCAACTTGCAGTTTT
>NZ_NIQC01000121.1 GCF_002216005.1 Natranaerobius trueperi | reverse complement strand
AATCTGAGAAACCAAGTGCCTAAACTAAAAGAGCAATATCCTTTTTTGAGTACAGTACATTCGTCTGTTACAAAAAACGCTGCGCTCGTCTTAAAGGTGCTTTTAATAAATTTTTCAAGGAAGAAAAGTAAGCGTCAAACTATCCCCACATAGTAAAACAGCTAAGATTGTGTCATAATTCCCCCAACTAACTAAGGTAGGGGGAATTTTCATGTCACAACCTAAAAACAAATATGAAAAACGAAGAGAAAGC
>NZ_NIQC01000120.1 GCF_002216005.1 Natranaerobius trueperi | reverse complement strand
CAAGCCTGTAGCGGACTTTCACCGCCTAGCTACCGCCCATGCAGGGCAAACTAAAAATTCCCCTACTATATGGCTATAGCAGGGGAAAAAATTACTCTGTTAAGTTATCTAAAATCTCAGTGTTAATGTAAGCGTCAAACTATCCCCACATAGTAAAACAGCTTAGTTTGTGTCATAATTCCCCCAACTAACTAAGTAGGGGGGGAATTTTCATGTCACAAACTGAAAACAAATATGAAAAGTTAAGAGAAAGT
>NZ_NIQC01000119.1 GCF_002216005.1 Natranaerobius trueperi | reverse complement strand
TATCTTGGTCTCACCTTTGTGTTTACCCGAACTGTTTTCTTTCAGGTTCAAGCCTGCTAGTTTCTGAATTTGACGTGGATGTTTGTAGTTAGATAAATCCACTACTTCAAACAAAAACCCTGCTACTCAAGTACTTGTTCTATCTTCAACTAAAGCTTCATTCTGTGACAAAAGAGTTTTTAATTCTTGTCTTGCCATAAATATGCCTTCTGTCACACCAGTGCTATGCGATGCTGCTTGAATTACCTTTCTAG
>NZ_NIQC01000118.1 GCF_002216005.1 Natranaerobius trueperi | reverse complement strand
CTTCCTCAGTCGGTGCTCTATAAACATTTTTAAGATCGTTACAAAATTCTTTTCGGTCTTTATATGATATATACTTTGTGCTATTTCTAATTTGGTGAATTATGCAGCTTTGAATTTCTGCACTTGGGTAAACAGCATGTATTGCATCTGAAAAACCTTTCAACCCATCTATTGATACAATTAAAATATCTTCTACTCCTCGGTTCTTTAATTCATTAATAATCTTTAACCAGTACTTAGAACTTTCATTTTCTCCTATC
>NZ_NIQC01000117.1 GCF_002216005.1 Natranaerobius trueperi | reverse complement strand
GCCCGATAGTGCTCTATGACTATCAGACAACTAGAGCCAGTAAGCATCCCATTAAATTTTTAAAAGGGTTTAAAGGGTATCTCCATGTTGATGGTTACCCCGGTTACAACGACATACCAAATGTTAGTTTAGTTGGCTGTTTAAGTCATGCTAGGCGAAAATTTGACGAAGCTTTAAGTGCACTTCCTAAAGATAAGCAAAACGCCGATTTGGCATCTCGTCAGGGACTTGAATATTGTAATAAATTATTTGCCATAGAGC
>NZ_NIQC01000116.1 GCF_002216005.1 Natranaerobius trueperi | reverse complement strand
TAGCGAGAAAGACGGTGCAGAAAGTTTACTTGATAAATTACTACACACAGGAAATTTAAATGCAGCTTACAAAAGAGTAAAGCAAAACAGAGGTGCGGCAGGTGTTGACGGGATGACAGTCGATGAGTTAATGCCTTATCTAAAAGAGAACAAGGATGAATTTCTAGAGAGTTTGAGAAGTGGGAAGTACAAACCCCATCCAGTCAGACGAGTAGAAATACCTAAACCTGATGGTGGGGTAAGACTTCTTGGAGTCCCAACAG
>NZ_NIQC01000115.1 GCF_002216005.1 Natranaerobius trueperi | reverse complement strand
TGGACCGCATGGTACAACAGTCACTAGTACAAGTACTTCAACCAATATTTGAACCGATATTTTCTGATAGTAGCTTTGGATTCAGACCGAATCGTAACGCCCAGCAGGCGATCAAAAGGTCAAAAGAGTACTACGAACAAGGCTACAAATATACAGTTGACATAGATCTAGCAAAATATTTTGACACCGTGAACCATGACTTGTTGATAGGTATGGTAAGGGAACAAGTAAAGGATGAAACCATCATACGACTCATACGCAAATT
>NZ_NIQC01000114.1 GCF_002216005.1 Natranaerobius trueperi | reverse complement strand
CGTCTTTCTTCTGTGCTCATTTCATGAAGGTTATCACCACAACAAGAGCACACCTGTTCTTCTGAAGAAAGGCGATGCTCTACAACTTCTTCTTCAAGGCCTTCTAACTGTATATCTCGCTGGCCTTTGAATTTACGACGCTTGTATGTGATTTCCTCCAGTTCAGGCTCTTTTACAGAAGCATCAGCTTCTTTTTCAGTTTCGTTAAAAAGCTGCATCTGATCTGGAGTTACTTCACTAGAGCTTCCAAATTGTTTATGTCGGTTAAGCTGGTAGTGTTCTTTGAG
>NZ_NIQC01000113.1 GCF_002216005.1 Natranaerobius trueperi | reverse complement strand
TATCGCTAAACACGTCTTTTAACTTATCTTGTACATCTTCAATGCTACTACAATTCTTAGCTAATTCTTTTGCTAATGTGTCTTGCTTATTTCGCATAAATGGTAACCTCCTTTAAATTGGTAGGATCAACCATTTACACAAAATTATGTGCATTCCCCACATTTTCCTTAATAAAAAACTCCCATCTCATTTTAAATAATAAGTGGGAGTGTCTGTTATAACTGACTTTTGCTATTTGCTTTGAGTTTTTTGCAGCTTACAGTTTCCTGGTAGATATTCTGACCAAGGT
>NZ_NIQC01000112.1 GCF_002216005.1 Natranaerobius trueperi | reverse complement strand
TATCACTAAACACGTCTTTTAACTTATCTTGTACATCTTCAATGCTACTACAATTCTTAGCTAATTCTTTTGCTAATGTGTCTTGCTTATTTCGCATAAATGGTAACCTCCTTTAAATTGGTAGGATTAACCATTTACACAAAATTATGTGTACTCCCTTTTAAATATGTTAGGGCTGCTTTTTTTAACATATTATGTGCTAAACTCATCAAACCTATTTCAATATTAACCTTTTCTATACCACGAAGCACAAATCTTCTAAAAACACGATTAGCCTTGAAATGACCATA
>NZ_NIQC01000111.1 GCF_002216005.1 Natranaerobius trueperi | reverse complement strand
GGTATGAAAGATGTCTTAGGTATTTGGATAGGAGAAAACGAAAGTTCTAAGTACTGGTTAAAGATTATTAATGAATTAAAGAACCGAGGAGTAGAAGATATTTTAATTGTATCAATAGATGGTTTGAAAGGTTTTTCTGATGCAATACATGCTGTTTATCCAAGTGCTGAAATACAAAGCTGCATAATTCACCAAATTAGAAATAGCACAAAGTATATATCATATAAAGACCGAAAAGAATTTTGTAACGATCTTAAAAATGTTTATAGAGCACCGACTGAGGAAGTAGCTTTAACAGAGC
>NZ_NIQC01000110.1 GCF_002216005.1 Natranaerobius trueperi | reverse complement strand
GCATACGTGGGGTGGATGAGTGTGCATATCAACACAAAGTCCAATACCACCCGAACCCCACGGTGTAAATGTGGCAGATGTATGAGAGGAAAGGTACCGTTCTTAACAGGGGAGGTCTTACGGGGGTTGCCGACAAGAGGGTTTAACCAACAACCCACAGCGGACAAATCGTGCGGTGATGCACGGTTGAACCGTAAGAAGTCAGCCGAGGTCATAGTACCGGATACGGGAAGGACCGAACAATGGTAGTCTTTTAAACTAGAGAGAAGGTGAGATACTGTAAAGAGAGCAGAAAACTGTGAAAACAGG
>NZ_NIQC01000109.1 GCF_002216005.1 Natranaerobius trueperi | reverse complement strand
CGTAGGTCTCATAGTTCAGACCTTCCGCTTCTTCTTTGGGCCCTTTTTGATGATCTGAGGGTGCTTCTTAGATTTCACTTCATACAGGTTGCCCAGAATGTCTGTGCTGTACTTCTTAATGCTCTGGGTCTTGGAGGCGATTGTCTTAATGATGTGGGGGGGCCTCTTGTCGTTCATGTTTTCCAGGTACTCGCGGTAGGTGATGTCGATCATGTTCACTTCGATTACGTTCAGCAGGTCGTTGTTCACGCCGATCACTCTATACAGCTCGCCGTTGATCTTGATCAGATCGTTCTTGTGAGACCGATCG
>NZ_NIQC01000108.1 GCF_002216005.1 Natranaerobius trueperi | reverse complement strand
ATATGATGACATATCCAAAAGATACGAGGTACTGCACTTAAATCATTGAACCGCCAAGTACCGGACGGTATGCTTGGTGGTGTGAGAGGTCGGTAGATAAATTAATTATCTACCTCCTACTCGATTTCTATCCCAAATCAACAACAAAATTTAACAGAGCCTTCATAAAAAGATAAACAGATATTAGATAGCCAAATTAAAATTTGTAATTGGTTATATAACCCACCTTTTAGAAATGTGTACTTATGATTATTATGAAAACAACAATGAAAACAAACTTTTGTCTAGTAGAAATCTGAGAAACCAAGTGCCTAAACTAAAAGA
>NZ_NIQC01000107.1 GCF_002216005.1 Natranaerobius trueperi | reverse complement strand
TCTTTTGACCTTTTGATCGCCTGCTGGGCGTTACGATTCGGTCTGAATCCAAAGCTACTATCAGAAAATATCGGTTCAAATATTGGTTGAAGTACTTGTACTAGTGACTGTTGTACCATGCGGTCCAATAACTGTTGGGACACCAAGAAGCCTTACCCCACCATCAGGTTTAGGTATTTCTACTCGTCTGACTGGATGGGGGTTGTACTTCCCACTTCTCAAACTCTCTAGAAATTCATCCTTGTTCTCTTTTAGATATGGCATTAACTCATCGACTGTCATCCCGTCAACACCTGCTGCACCTCTGTTTTGCTTTACTCTTTTGTAAG
>NZ_NIQC01000106.1 GCF_002216005.1 Natranaerobius trueperi | reverse complement strand
TATCTTGGTCTCACCTTTGTGTTTACCCGAACTGTTTTCTTTCAGGTTCAAGCCTGCTAGTTTCTGAATTTGACGTGGATGTTTGTAGTTAGATAAATCCACTACTTCAAACAAAAACCCTGCTACTGTTACCATACCTACTCCTGAAATACTCATCATTTCTTCTGTTCCCGGGATTTCTTTCATAATATGCTCTATCTGAACAAGTACTTGTTCTATCTTCAACTAAAGCTTCATTCTGTGACAAAAGAGTTTTTAATTCTTGTCTTGCCATAAATATGCCTTCTGTCACACCAGTGCTATGCGATGCTGCTTGAATTACCTTTCTAG
>NZ_NIQC01000105.1 GCF_002216005.1 Natranaerobius trueperi | reverse complement strand
GGGCCGATAAGCCGGGTTCTGTCGTGGGCGACCATTCCTCTAGGCCAGCACTTGCGCACTGGCTCCAGCAGCCTACCCGCGTGCAGCACGGGCCGTGCTATGGCACGCCTATTTGGCCTTGCTCCAGACGGGGTTTACCCTGCCACTTCCGTTGCCGGAAGCGCGGTGCGCTCTTACCGCACCTTTTCACCCTTACCGGCGCTTGCGCGCTTGGGCGGTATCTTTTCTGTGGCACTTTCCGTAGGCTCGCGCCTCCCGGCCGTTAGCCGGCGTCTTGCCCTATGGAGCCCGGACTTTCCTCCCCGGATTGCTCCGCAGCGGTCGCCTGGGTCCGAAGAG
>NZ_NIQC01000104.1 GCF_002216005.1 Natranaerobius trueperi | reverse complement strand
GCGGCTCTCTTACTTTTGACGTAGATGATACAGTCATCTGCGTACCTCACAAATTTATGTCCCCTCTTTTCAAGTAGTCGATCAAAATTGTTGAGGTAGATATTACTGAGTAATGGAGACAGGTTTCTACCTTGTGGAGTGCCTTTGGTAGAAGGGCTCGAAAGCCCATTTGACATAGCCCCACTCTTTAAAATTTGCGTATGAGTCGTATGATGCACCTCTGTTTTGCTTTACTCTTTTGTAAGCTGAATTTAAATTTCCTGTGTGTAGTAATTTATCAAGTAAACTTTCTGCACCGTCTTCCTCGCTAGGTTCCAGTGAGTTAGTACTCCGCGCTCCC
>NZ_NIQC01000103.1 GCF_002216005.1 Natranaerobius trueperi | reverse complement strand
AGAAGGTGCTGTTTTTACTGGTGTAGTAGTATTTTCTTTATCGCATTTTCTGCAGCTGTAAACATACTTAATGTGCTTTAATACCTTGGCCTTGGCAGGAACGATTTTTAATTCGCGTCTTTCTTCTGTGCTCATTTCATGAAGGTTATCACCACAACAAGAGCACACCTGTTCTTCTGAAGAAAGGCGATGCTCTACAACTTCTTCTTCAAGGCCTTCTAACTGTATATCTCGCTGGCCTTTGGATTTACGACGCTTGTATGTAATTTCCTCCAGTTCAGGCTCTTTTGCAGAAACATCAGCTTCTTTTTCAGTTTCGTTAAAAAGCTGCATCTGATCTGGAG
>NZ_NIQC01000102.1 GCF_002216005.1 Natranaerobius trueperi | reverse complement strand
GATCCAGTAATGACAGCGGCAATGATTGATAGGTTAACTCACAAATCTTACATCGTTAATATGAATGGTAATTCATACAGGTTAAAAGAAACTAAAGATTGGCTGAATTCTCAGTAATTATTTTTTACGTAAATTGCAATATTAAATTGAACTAGTTTCCAACTGTAATATAAAAATCATTCAAGTAAGGCCTCACACTGTTCAAGAAAAGCTTCATTTGGTGTTAAGTAATCAAGGATTTTCCTAGGCAAAGTATTGCACCAGACTTGAACTTTAGCAATTGCTTCTGTTGAAAAATCAAGTAGGCTCTTCCCTTTTGGGATAAAGCGTCTAATAAGGCCGTTA
>NZ_NIQC01000101.1 GCF_002216005.1 Natranaerobius trueperi | reverse complement strand
GGCCGGTGATTGGGGTGAAGTCGTAACAAGGTAGCCGTATCGGAAGGTGCGGCTGGATCACCTCCTTTCTAGGGAGACTTAGAACGATTTAAGCGCTTGACATCCTGTTCGGTTTTGAGAGAGCAATTAGAACTTGGGATAAATCCAAGTTAATTAGAAAACTCTAATTGTAGAAATCTCTCACTTTAGCAAGGAGCTTGGTCTAACCGAGCTGCTTATTTGTCTAAAAACCAAAATTTGTTCTTTGAAAACTGCACATTGAGTAGTAAAGAAAGAGGTCAAGGTATTAAGGGCGTACGGTGGATGCCTTGGCGCCAGGAGGCGAAGAAGGACGCGGCCAGCGGCGAAACGCCACGGCGAGC
>NZ_NIQC01000100.1 GCF_002216005.1 Natranaerobius trueperi | reverse complement strand
CGGTACTATGACCTCGGCTGACTTCTTACGGTTCAACCGTGCATCACTGCACGATTTGTCGCTGTGGGTTGTTGGTTAAACCCTCTTGTCGGCAACCCCCGTAAGACCTCCCCTGTTAAGAACGGTAACTTTCCTCTCATATATCTGCCACATTTACACCGTAGAGCTCGGGTGGTATCGGATTTTTTGTGTTGTTCAGCACACTTGTCCGCTCTACATATGCCTTGTATGTGGTTTCTGTTCGTCAGACCGAGATTTTGCATCAGGCTTCCTTCAGACTCCACCTCACGATGGACGCCCTTGCCATTTGCTAACAGTTCCTACCACCAAGCCTGTAGCGGACTTTCACCGCCTAGCTACCGCCCATGCAGGG
>NZ_NIQC01000099.1 GCF_002216005.1 Natranaerobius trueperi | reverse complement strand
TCTTTTGACCTTTTGATCGCCTGCTGGGCGTTACGATTCGGTCTGAATCCAAAGCTACTATCAGAAAATATCGGTTCAAATATTGGTTGAAGTACTTGTACTAGTGACTGTTGTACCATGCGGTCCACGACTGTTGGGACTCCAAAAGTCTTACCCCACCATCAGGTTTAGGTATTTCTACTCGTCTGACTGGATGGGGGTTGTACTTCCCACTTCTCAAACTCTCTAGAAATTCATCCTTGTTCTCTTTTAGATAAGGCATTAGCTCATCGACTGTCATCCCGTCAACACCTGCCGCACCTCTGTTTTGCTTTACTCTTTTGTAAGCTGCATTTAAATTTCCTGTGTGTAGTAATTTATCAAGTAAACTTTCTGCACCGTCTTTCTCGCTA
>NZ_NIQC01000098.1 GCF_002216005.1 Natranaerobius trueperi | reverse complement strand
TAAAATAAAAAAGCCCGGCGAAGACCTACTCTCCCAGGAGCTTTCGCTCCCAGTACCATAGGCGCAGGAGGGCTTAACTGCTGTGTTCGGCATGGTAACAGGTGTATCCCCTCCGCTATTTTCACCGCGGGCTTATCTCTTATTTTTTATTATATTTAAAAGGTTATATTAAATTTGAAATTGAGAAATGGCTCCCCAGGCAGGATTCGAACCTGCGACCTACCGGTTAACAGCCGGGCGCTCTACCACTGAGCTACTGAGGAACATTTATATAGTGCCCGGCGAAGACCTACTCTCCCAGGAGCTTTCGCTCCCAGTACCATAGGCGCAGGAGGGCTTAACTGCTGTGTTCGGCATGGTAACAGGTGTATCCCCTCCGCTATTTTCACCGGGCTAGAAATCA
>NZ_NIQC01000097.1 GCF_002216005.1 Natranaerobius trueperi | reverse complement strand
CTCATCGACTGTCATCCCGTCAACACCTGCCGCACCTCTGTTTTGCTTTACTCTTTTGTAAGCTGCATTTAAATTTCCTGTGTGTAGTAATTTATCAAGTAAACTTTCTGCACCGTCTTTCTCGCTAAGGTCCAGTGAGCTAGTACTCCGCGCTCCCTTGGTACTCTCTGGTTCCACCATACCCTCGCAAGGGTAGCCTGTTTTCACAGTTTTCTGCTCTCTTTGCACTATCTCACCTTCTCTCTAGTTTAAAAGACTACATTGTTCGGTCCTTCCCGTATCCGGTACTATGACCTCGGCTGACTTCTTACGGTTCAACCGTGCATCACTGCACGATTTGTCGCTGTGGGTTGTTGGTTAAACCCTCTTGTCGGCAACCCCCGTAAGACCTCCCCTGTTAAGAACGGTA
>NZ_NIQC01000096.1 GCF_002216005.1 Natranaerobius trueperi | reverse complement strand
AATGGCAAAATCGTCCATTATCAAGAGTCTATGCACATGTAGTCATGGATGCCGTCCACTACAAAGTGAGACAAGATGGTCGAATAGTGAATAAGGCAGCATATATGGCTATTGGGATTGATTTAGATGGTATGAAAGATGTCTTAGGTATTTGGATAGGAGAAAACGAAAGTTCTAAGTACTGGTTAAAGATTATTAATGAATTAAAGAACCGAGGAGTAGAAGATATTTTGATTGTATCAATAGATGGTTTGAAAGGTTTTTCAGATGCAATACATGCTGTTTATCCAAGTGCAGAAATTCAAAGCTGCATAATTCACCAAATTAGAAATAGCACAAAGTATATATCATATAAAGACCGAAAAGAATTTTGTAACGATCTTAAAAATGTTTATAGAGCACCGACTGAGGAAGTAGCTTTAACAGAGC
>NZ_NIQC01000095.1 GCF_002216005.1 Natranaerobius trueperi | reverse complement strand
GGCCGGTGATTGGGGTGAAGTCGTAACAAGGTAGCCGTATCGGAAGGTGCGGCTGGATCACCTCCTTTCTAGGGAGACTTAGAACGATTTAAGCGCTTGACATCCTGTTCGGTTTTGAGAGAGCAATAGCTCTTTCTAAATAAAGAAATAAAAGATGGGCCTGTAGCTCAGTTCGGTTAGAGCGCACGCCTGATAAGCGTGAGGTCAGTGGTTCAAATCCACTCAGGCCCACCACTAGCGTGGGGGTGTAGCTCAGTTGGGAGAGCACCTGCCTTGCAAGCAGGAGGCCAGCGGTTCGAATCCGCTCACCTCCACCACAATATTTGTTCTTTGAAAACTGCACATTGAGTAGTAAAGAAAGAGGTCAAGGTATTAAGGGCGTACGGTGGATGCCTTGGCGCCAGGAGGCGAAGAAGGACGCGGCCAGCGGCGAAACGCCACGGCGAGC
>NZ_NIQC01000094.1 GCF_002216005.1 Natranaerobius trueperi | reverse complement strand
CAAAGCTGCATAATTCACCAAATTAGAAATAGCACAAAGTATATATCATATAAAGACCGAAAAGAATTTTGTAACGATCTTAAAAATGTTTATAGAGCACCGACTGAGGAAGTAGCTTTAACAGAGCTAGATAACCTTGAAGAAAAATGGGGAAGTAAATATGAAATCTCAATTAGATCTTGGAGAGATAATTGGGACAAGCTCTCTGCTATGTTTAAATATCCCGAAGAAGTTAGAAAATTAATTTATACTAATAATTCTATGGAAAGCTATAACCGTCAATTGAGAAAAGTGACTAAATCAAAGAGCATCTTTCCGACAGATGAGTCCTTATTAAAAATGCTTTATCTTGCGACTATGGATATCACTAAAAAATGGACTATGAGAACAAAAAATTGGGCTCAGATACTGGGACAACTAAGCATTTATTTCGAAGGACGGATATAAGAAAA
>NZ_NIQC01000093.1 GCF_002216005.1 Natranaerobius trueperi | reverse complement strand
TTGTACTTCCCACTTCTCAAACTCTCTAGAAATTCATCCTTGTTCTCTTTTAGATATGGCATTAACTCATCGACTGTCATCCCGTCAACACCTGCTGCACCTCTGTTTTGCTTTACTCTTTTGTAAGCTGCATTTAAATTTCCTGTGTGTAGTAATTTATCAAGTAAACTTTCTGCACCGTCTTCCTCGCTAGGTTCCAGTGAGTTAGTACTCCGCGCTCCCTTGGTACTCTCTGGTTCCACCATACCCTCGCAAGGGTAGCCTGTTTTCACAGTTTTCTGCTCTCTTTGCACTATCTCACCTTCTCTCTAGTTTAAAAGACTACCATTGTTCGGTCCTTCCCGTATCCGGTACTATGACCTCGGCTGACTTCTTACGGTTCAACCGTGCATCACTGCACGATTTGTCGCTGTGGGTTGTTGGTTAAACCCTCTTGTCGGCAACCCCCGTAAGACCTCCCCTGTTAAGAACGGTA
>NZ_NIQC01000092.1 GCF_002216005.1 Natranaerobius trueperi | reverse complement strand
TCTAAATCAATCCCAATAGCCATATATGCTGCCTTATTCACTATTCGACCATCTTGTCTCACTTTGTAGTGGACGGCATCCATGACTACATGTGCATAGACTCTTGATAATGGACGATTTTGCCATTCTTTAATCAAAGGAACTATTTTATCTGTTATTCCAGAGATTAATGTAGGTGAAGCATCTACGCCATAAAGATCTTGTAAATGAGCTTGTATATCTCTTACCGTCATACCCTTTGCATACATACTTAATACTTGATCATCAATACTTGATATATCTCTCTGATTCTTTTTCACTATTTGTGGTTCAAATTCTCCTTCACGATCTCTTGGTACTTCGATTTCTATATTGCCATAATTTGATCTTAGTTGTTTTTCTCTCTTTCCATTTCGACTATTTGTAGTTTCCTTTTCTCGGTAATCATACTTTGAGTAACCCAGTTCATGATCAAGTTCACTTTCTAGCATTTCTTCTATTAGTTCACCAAATTGCTCCTT
>NZ_NIQC01000091.1 GCF_002216005.1 Natranaerobius trueperi | reverse complement strand
ATATTTGATTTCTAGCCCGGTGAAAATAGCGGAGGGGATACACCTGTTACCATGCCGAACACAGCAGTTAAGCCCTCCTGCGCCTATGGTACTGGGAGCGAAAGCTCCTGGGAGAGTAGGTCTTCGCCGGGCTTTTTTATTTTAAAAATAATTAATCTGTTATTATAGGGATATAATAAACTCAAATAAAATTGTTGACTAATTTAAAGTTCTGTGATACTATATAATATGTCGCTTTGAGAGAGCGATATTGAAAGGGCAAGAAAAAGTAAGTAAAAGTGAGCAAGACAAAGGTATTCGAAAGAAATTTAAAATTACTACTTGACTCACAAGTGAAATCATGATATTATAATATAGCTGCTAGAGAGAGCAGTTAAATTGTTCTTTGAAAACTGAACAGGATGCAAGCGTTAAGTTTTGAATAAATAAGCCAGATCGGCTTTTCTAATTAAATTTAATTAGGAGGGTTTGATCCTGGCTCAGGACGAACGCTGGCGGCGTGCTT
>NZ_NIQC01000090.1 GCF_002216005.1 Natranaerobius trueperi | reverse complement strand
AAGATCTCATCTCTACTAGCTTTTCGAGCCTGTTTTGGAGTGGGGTATTTCCTTAAAAAAGCTAGAGAAACAGGTAGAGTTATTTTAGAAAACAGCTCAAGAGCAACAGGGTAATATTCTTTCAGGGTTGAAATCAGTCTATTTGTTAACCTAGCACTTTCTTTTATAAGAGCTTCTTGATCTCTGGTAAGCACTTTAAGCTCTTGAATATGTTCAGAATCAGGCTCTAGCTTATGTAAGTCATGGAGCTCTGATCTACCCATATTAGCCAGTATTTTAGCATCAATAAAGTCAGTTTTAGCCCCAGAAGCTTTTCGTCTAGCATCAACTAGCTTGGGGTTAACAGAATAAACAGTGAAGTTATTTTCTAACAGGTATTGAGTTAAAAGTCCGTGTTTAGTTTCAATTAAGCAGCAGAAGTTTTTAGGATTGTCATCGTGCTTTAGAAGTTTAGTTTCTAAAGTTTCAAATCCATCTTTGGAATGTTGGATAGTGAAGTTATCTAGTTCTTTACCATCGCCACTCAT
>NZ_NIQC01000089.1 GCF_002216005.1 Natranaerobius trueperi | reverse complement strand
CCTCTACAAAGCTAGAGGAAAGGCTGGAATACGACCACACCAAGAGTCCATAAAACGGTTCAAGGACAGGATAAGGCAGATAACAAGTCGTAAACGTGGTAGGTCAATTCAACAGACACTTAAAGAACTTAAAATGTTCACCACAGGCTGGTTAGGTTATTTTGCTATTGCAGATATTAAGAGTAGAATTATTGCCCTTAACGAATGGACCAGGCGTAGAATTCGAATGTACTTATGGAAGCAATGGAAGAAAATAAGTGCGAGGTTTAAGAATCTTAAGCGACTTGGAATAACTAAAGGGAAAGCTTGGGAATGGGCAAACACTCGGAAAGGGTACTGGCGGATAGCTAATAGCTGGATATCATCAAGGTCATTAACAAATGAATACCTCGCATCAATTGGATATGATGACATATCCAAAAGATACGAGGCATTGCACTCAAACCATTGAACCGCCAAGTACCGGACGGTATGCTTGGTGGTGTGAGAGGTCGGTAGATAAATTAATTATCTACCTCCTACTCGATT
>NZ_NIQC01000088.1 GCF_002216005.1 Natranaerobius trueperi | reverse complement strand
AAGGCTACAAATATACAGTTGACATAGATCTAGCAAAATATTTTGACACCGTGAACCATGACTTGTTGATAGGTATGGTAAGGGAACAAGTAAAGGATGAAACCATCATACGACTCATACGCAAATTCCTAAAGAGTGGGGTCATGTCAAATGGGCTTTTGAGCCCCTCTACCAAAGGTACTCCACAAGGTGGAAACCTGTCTCCACTACTCAGTAATATCTACCTCAATAATTTTGATCGCCTACTTGAAAAGAGGGGACACAAATTTGTGAGGTACGCCGATGACTGTGTCATTTACGTCAAAAGTAAGAGAGCCGCTGAAAGAGTAATGACCAGCTGTACAAAATACCTCGAAGAGAAATTAAAACTTAAGGTGAATCGAGATAAGAGCAACACTGGGAGCCCACTTAAGCTTAATTTTCTTGGCTTCTCCCTCTACAAAGCTAGAGGAAAGGCTGGAATACGACCACACCAAGAGTCCATAAAACGGTTCAAGGACAGGATAAGGCAGATAACAAGTCGTAAACGTGGTAGGTCAATTCAAC
>NZ_NIQC01000087.1 GCF_002216005.1 Natranaerobius trueperi | reverse complement strand
AGCCATAAAACAATTATTTAAAGAATTCACCCTTATGTTAAAAGGTTTCGGTCTTGTAAATGGGGAGATTGTGCCATAGATGGGACAAAAATAAAAGCAAGTAATTCAAAGAGCAAACATTTTACCGGAAATATCATTAAAAAGAAAATTGAGTACTATGAAGCTAAAATTGATAAATATATCAATGAGTTCCTAAAAACTTCAGAAGACCAAGATATGAAACAAGTTATGGATGAAAAAGTTGAAAGTTACAAGTCCAGATTGATCAACTTAATTCCCTCAAAAAGGAACTTAAAGACGAGGGAAAAAGCAGGTCTGTTTAACCGATCCTGAAGCTAAATCTATGAAGAATAATGAAAAATATGAAGTCTGTTATAATATGCAGGCAGTAGTCGATAGCAAGTATAAATTCCTAGTAGACTTTGAAATAGTAAATGATATAAATAACCAGAGTCAATTATCAAATATGGTAACAAAAATAAGGAGTAGATTCAGTGATCAAAAAATTATAACATTAGCAGATACTGGGTATTTTAATATGTCTGAAAT
>NZ_NIQC01000086.1 GCF_002216005.1 Natranaerobius trueperi | reverse complement strand
CGGTAAAATGTTTGCTCTTTGAATTACTTGCTTTTATTTTTGTCCCATCTATGGCACAATCTCCCCATTTACAAGACCGAAACCTTTTAACATAAGGGTGAATTCTTTAAATAATTGTTTTATGGCTTTTCGATTACTTTCATAAATGCAGAGATTGTTCCATGATCAGGTGTAACTCTTCCTATCAGCCACATCACTTCAATATTTCTAGTTGCTTCCATTTCTATTCTACGTGAAGACCTTATCCTATTCATATAACAATATATGTACAGCTTAAGTAAGTGTTTTCTTTTAAATGGCTTTTGTCCAGCTTTATTGCCAGAGTAAGTTTTAAAGCCAATTTTTTCTAAATTTAGGCTATCAACATAAGCGTCAATTACTCTTACAGGTTACATTCAGTAACATAGTCATCTAATGTATTTGGAAATAAATTAATTTGATTTCTATTTGCACTTTCAATAAATGCCATCGCCATTAACTCTTTTACTATAATAAATTCGAAAGCGATGGCTGATACCATCTTTTTTGAAATTTTTTCTGCTTAATTGTTAGACAATCTGGCG
>NZ_NIQC01000085.1 GCF_002216005.1 Natranaerobius trueperi | reverse complement strand
GAATTAAAAATCGTTCCTGCCAAGGCCAAGGTATTAAAGCACATTAAGTATGTTTACAGCTGCAGAAAATGCGATAAAGAAAATACTACTACACCAGTGAAAACAGCACCTATTCCGAATCCTGTGATTTCTGGCAGTTTAGCTTCACCTTCTTCTGTAGCTTACATAATGACTCAAAAATACCTGGAAGCACAGCCACTTTACCGTCAAGAACAAAATCTATCCCGTTTAGGTATTAAATTGTCACGTCAGACAATGGCTAACTGGATGATCAAACTGCAAATGATTGGCTCACTCCTTTGTACAACAGATTGCATGAACTACTTTTAAATCACAAAACCCTACATGCTGATGAGACTACTCTACAAGTTTTAAAAGAAGATGGTAGAAAAGCCAGTAGTAAATCTTTCCTCTGGCTTTACCGTACTGGTAAAGAAGCTAGCCCGATAGTGCTCTATGACTATCAGACAACTAGAGCCAGTAAGCATCCCATTAAATTTTTAAAAGGGTTTAAAGGGTATCTCCATGTTGATGGTTACCCCGGTTACAACGACATACCAAATGTTAG
>NZ_NIQC01000084.1 GCF_002216005.1 Natranaerobius trueperi | reverse complement strand
TCATACGAAAATTTCTAAAGAGTGGAGTTATGTCAAATGGGCTTTTGAGCCCTTCTACCAAAGGTACTCCACAAGGTGGAAACCTGTCTCCACTACTTAGTAATATCTACCTCAATAGTTTTGATCGCCTACTTGAGAATAGGGGACATAAATTTGTGAGGTACGCCGATGACTGTGTCATTTATGTCAAGAGTAAGAGAGCCGCTGAAAGAGTAATGACCAGCTGTACAAAGTACCTTGAGGATAGATTAAAACTTAAGGTAAACCGAGAAAAGAGCAAAACTGAGAGCCCACTAAAACTTAAGTTTCTTGGCTTCTCTCTCTACAAAGTTAGAGGGAAGGTTGGAATCCGACCGCACCAGAAGTCCGTAAAACGGTTCAAGGACAGGGTACGTCAGATAACAAGTCGTAAACGTGGTAGATCGATTCAAAAGATACTTAAAGTTCTTAAAGTATTCACCACAGGCTGGTTAGGCTATTTCTCCATCGCAGATATGAAGAATAGAATCACTGCCCTTAACGAATGGATTAGGCGTAGAATTCGAATGTACTTGTGGAAGCAATGGAAGAAAA
>NZ_NIQC01000083.1 GCF_002216005.1 Natranaerobius trueperi | reverse complement strand
ACTACAGGAGTAGTTGGTTTTGATGATGTAACTCATATTCCTGATAGAAAAGAAGGTGGAGAAAAAGACTTCTCACAACTTATAGAGCACGCTAAGAAGTGTAAAGCACCTGTACAGCTTGAAGAAGGTAAGATCCCAGGTGGTTTTGCTCACAATGCTGTTTTAAGTGTAGCTGATAAAGTAGTAGAAGCTGTTAAAGAAGGTCATATTAAGCGATTTGTAGTAATGGGAGGTTGTGATGGTCGACATAAAGATCGTGACTATTACACTAAATTTGCAGAAGCACTTCCAAATGACACAATCATCCTAACTGCTGGGTGTGCTAAATATAGATACAACAAATTAGACCTAGGAGATATTGGTGGTATTCCAAGAATTCTAGATGCAGGACAGTGTAACGACTCCTATTCATTAGTTGTAATAGCTAAAAAATTAGCTGAAGCATTTGGTTTAGAAGACATTAATGAACTACCTGTTTCTTATAACATTGCATGGTATGAACAAAAAGCTGTATTAGTACTTCTTGCATTATTGCACTTAGGTGTAAAGAAAATCTATATTGGTCCAACCTTACCAGCTT
>NZ_NIQC01000082.1 GCF_002216005.1 Natranaerobius trueperi | reverse complement strand
TGGACCGCATGGTACAACAGTCACTAGTACAAGTACTTCAACCAATATTTGAACCGATATTTTCTGATAGTAGCTTTGGATTCAGACCGAATCGTAACGCCCAGCAGGCGATCAAAAGGTCAAAAGACTACTACGCCCAAGGCTACAAATATGCAGTTGACATAGACCTAGCAAAATATTTTGACACCGTGAACCATGACT
The DNA here is from genome assembly GCF_002216005.1 of Natranaerobius trueperi. Lineage (NCBI taxonomy): Bacteria > Bacillati > Bacillota > Clostridia > Natranaerobiales > Natranaerobiaceae > Natranaerobius > Natranaerobius trueperi. The sequence goes on along the minus strand of NZ_NIQC01000082.1, from coordinate 380 downwards.
TGTTGATAGGTATGGTAAGGGAACAAGTAAAGGATGAAACCATCATACGTTTCATACGCAAATTCCTAAAGAGTGGGATCATGTCAAATGGGGGAATGCACATAATTTTGTGTAAATGGTTAATCCTACCAATTTAAAGAAGGTTACCATTTATGCGAAATAAGCAAGACACATTAGCAAAATTAAAACTTAAGGTGAATCGAGATAAGAGCAACACTGGGAGCACACTTAAGCTTAAGTTTCTTGGCTATTGCCTCTACAAAGCTAGAGGAAAGGCTGGAATACGACCACACCAAGAGTCCATAAAACGGTTCAAGGACAGGATAAGGCAGATAACAAGTCGTAAACGTGGTAGGTCAATTCAACAGACACTTAAAGAA
>NZ_NIQC01000081.1 GCF_002216005.1 Natranaerobius trueperi | reverse complement strand
AGCAAAATAAATTCTCAAAAGAAGCTATGGTATCAACTAAAACGCTCTACAATTACGTTGATGCAGGTTTACTCAATATTAGAAACATCGATCTACCCCTAAATACTAGACGCAGAGTAAAGCCTAAGGAATCAGGAAACATAAAAAGAGATTAGGGACGAGTATTAGTGAACGTCCTAAAGACGTAAATGAACGTAAGGTCTTTGGCCACTGGGAAATTGACACTTTAATTGGAAAGAAAACAAAAACTGAACCAGTGTTACTCACTATTACTGAAAGACAAACCCGCAAAGAAATCATACGTAAGATTCCTGCTAAAACGACTGAAGCTGTACAAGAAACTTTAGCAAACCTGGCTTATGAAATGGGTGACAGTTTTTCAAAAGTTTTCAAGAGCTTTACTGCTGATAATGGATTAGAGTTTGCAGAACTAGCATCTTTAGAGAAAACTAGCAATACCAAAGTTTACTTTGCACACCCTTACGCTTCTGGAGAAAGAGGAACTAATGAGCGTCATAACGGCCTTATTAGACGCTTTATCCCAAAAGGGAAGAGCCTACTTGATTTTTCAACAGAAGCAA
>NZ_NIQC01000080.1 GCF_002216005.1 Natranaerobius trueperi | reverse complement strand
AAACTTAAGGTAAACCGAGAAAAGAGCAAAACTGGAAGCCCACTAAAACTTAAGTTTCTTGGCTTCTCCCTCTACAAAGCTAAAGGGAAGATTGGAATCAGACCGTACCAGAAGTCCGTAAAACGGTTCAAGGACAGGGTACGGCAGATAACAAGTCGTAAACGTGGTAGGTCGACTCAGAAGATACTTAAAGAGCTTAAAACATTCACCACAGGCTGGTTAGGTTATTTTGCCATTGCAGATATGAAGAATAGAATTACCGCCCTTAACGTATGGATTAGGCGTAGAATTCGAATGTACTTGTGGAAGCAATGGAAGAAAATAAGTGCGAGGTTTAAGAACCTCAAACGACTTGGAATATCCAAAGGGAAAGCTTGGGAATGGGCAAACACTCGGAAAGGATATTGGCGGATAGCCAATAGCTGGATATTATCAAGGTCATTAACAAATGAATACCTCGCATCAGTTGGATATGATGACATATCCAAAAGATACGAGGTACTGCACTTAAATCATTGAACCGCCAAGTACCGGACGGTATGCTTGGTGGTGTGAGAGGTCGGTAGATAAATTAATTATCTACCTCCTACTCGATTT
>NZ_NIQC01000079.1 GCF_002216005.1 Natranaerobius trueperi | reverse complement strand
CCCTGAAAGAATATTACCCTGTTGCTCTTGAGCTGTTTTCTAAAATAACTCTACCTGTTTCTCTAGCTTTTTTAAGGAAATACCCCACTCCAAAACAGGCTCGAAAAGCTAGTAGAGATGAGATCTTCAAGTTTTTAAAAAAGCAAAAACATCCTAACCCTACGTCTAAAGCTAATGAGATCTTCACAAAGCTTCAAAAACCTAACTTAGAAGGAAACAGGGCCATTTGTTCTGCAAAGTCTAAATTTTTAGTTACTATCCTCGATCAGCTAGAGCCTTTATTAGAACATATTGATGAGTACGACAAGGAAATCGAGAAACTTTTTAAGTCCCACTCTGACAGTAAAATTTTCGACAGCATACCAGGTGCCGGTAAGCGAATTGCACCGAGGCTGCTGGCAGAGTGGGGAGACGATCGCAGCCGTTATACTGACGCCTCGGTGGTACAGGCCCTTGCGGGAACTTCACCAGTACTCCATCAAAGTGGCAAAATGCGTATTGTAAAAAGACGACACTCTTGTATTAAGCCTTTTCGAAACGCTTTACATCAGTTCGCTCTACAAACTACAAGGTGGATCCCCTGGGCCAAAGACTATTACTACAAAAAGCGCAAAGAAGGTAAACAGCATCATGAAG
>NZ_NIQC01000078.1 GCF_002216005.1 Natranaerobius trueperi | reverse complement strand
TCTAAATCAATCCCAATAGCCATATATGCTGCCTTATTCACTATTCGACCATCTTGTCTCACTTTGTAGTGGACGGCATCCATGACTACATGTGCATAGACTCTTGATAATGGACGATTTTGCCATTCTTTAATCAAAGGAACTATTTTATCTGTTATTCCAGAGATTAATGTAGGTGAAGCATCTACGCCATAAAGATCTTGTAAATGAGCTTGTATATCTCTTACCGTCATACCCTTTGCATACATACTTAATACTTGATCATCAATACTTGATATATCTCTCTGATTCTTTTTCACTATTTGTGGTTCAAATTCTCCTTCACGATCTCTTGGTACTTCGATTTCTATATTGCCATAATTTGATCTTAGTTGCTTTTCTCTCTTTCCATTTCGACTATTTGTAGTTTCCTTTTCTCGGTAATCATACTTCGAGTAACCCAGTTCATGATCAAGTTCACTTTCTAGCATTTCTTCTATTAGTTCACCAAATTGCTCCTTTAAAACTTCTTGAATATCATTTACATCTTTTAGTTTACCTTGTTTCATCATTTCTCTTACTTGCTTTTTGTCTATTAAATTCATAACGGTGCAAACCTCCCATTCTATTTTTATTATACATCATTTCGGAAGGTTTACACCGTTTATTTTACACTCTC
>NZ_NIQC01000077.1 GCF_002216005.1 Natranaerobius trueperi | reverse complement strand
AAAATTTGCGTATGAGTCGTATGATGGTTTCATCCTTTACTTGTTCCCTTACCATACCTATCAACAAGTCATGGTTCACAGTGTCAAAATATTTTGCTAGGTCTATGTCAACTGCATATTTGTAGCCCTGGGCGTAGTAGTCTTTTGACCTTTTAATCGCTTGTTGGGCATTGCGGTTTGGTCTAAACCCAAAGCTATTATCAGAAAATGTTGGTTCAAATATTGGCTGTAGTATTTGCACTAGTGCCTGTTGGACCATGCGGTCCACGACTGTTGGGACTCCAAGAAGTTTTACCCCACCATCAGGTTTAGGTATTTCTACTCGTCTGACTGGATGGGGTTTGTACTTCCCACTTCTCAAACTCTCTAGAAATTCATCCTTGTTCTCTTTTAGATATGGCATTAACTCATCGACTGTCATCCCGTCAACACCTGCTGCACCTCTGTTTTGCTTTACTCTTTTGTAAGCTGAATTTAAATTTCCTGTGTATAGTAATTTATCAAGTAAACTTTCTGCACCGTCTTCCTCGCTAGGTTCCAGTGAGTTAGTACTCCGCGCTTCCTTGGTACTCTCTGGTTCCACCATACCCTTGTAAGGGTAGCCTGTTTTCACAGTTTTCTGCTCTCTTTACAGTATCTCACCTTCTCTCTAGTTTAAAAGACTACCATT
>NZ_NIQC01000076.1 GCF_002216005.1 Natranaerobius trueperi | reverse complement strand
GGCTGTTTAAGTCATGCTAGGCGAAAATTTGACGAAGCTTTAAGTGCACTTCCTAAAGATAAGCAAAACGCCGATTTGGCATCTCGTCAGGGACTTGAATATTGTAATAAATTATTTGCCATAGAGCGTGATATCAAAGATAAATCAAAAGAAGAACGTTACAAAATTCGGCACGAGCGTAGTTTTCCAGTAATACAAGAATTCGGGACCTGGCTAGAAGAACAAAAAGCTAAGGCATTACCTAAAAGTGCTTTTGGAAAAGCTATCTCTTACTGCCTAAATCAATGGGATAAACTAAATACATTTTTAGAAGATGGTAATTTAGAGTTAGATAACAACAGAGCTGAGAGATCTATCAAGCCCTTTGTAATAGGCAGAAAAAACTGGATGTTCGCTAATACACCTAAAGGAGCCAAATCTAGTGCTTTAATTTACAGCATTATTGAAACTGCCAAAGAAAATGAACTTAATCCATTTAATTATTTACAGTTCTTGTTTGAAAACTTACCTCAAATTGACATCAACGACCAAGAAAAATTAGATGAATTTTTACCTTGGGCAGAAGATCTTCCAGAAAACTGCAAGTTGCAAAAAACTCAAAGCAAATAGCAAAAACTGATTATAACAGTCACTCCCACTTATTTATTTAATGAGATGGGAGTTTTTTATTAAATCAATGTGGGTGCTATTTG
>NZ_NIQC01000075.1 GCF_002216005.1 Natranaerobius trueperi | reverse complement strand
TATGGATATCACTAAGAAATGGAATCAACCAGTTTTTAATTGGAAGAGTTGTATCTCACAGCTCGCCATCCATTTCGAAGATCGACTCAAACCAGAATTACCGTATTGAGGTATAAATCTAATCTTGCTCGAGAAAATAGGGATGAAACTAGTAAGTAAATTTATTAAGAGAGATACCATTTACACAAAATTCAGGACATCCTCAATACCTTTTGCGGTATATTACTCCAAAAATAATAAAAATGCAATGTAAAAGAAAGGAGTACTTGCTTGAAGAGCCTTGCTAGCTAGATCCCTGACTCCCATGATAATAATCAATCTTTTTAGATTGTAGCAAGACTAATAAATCCTGCTTCTGCATTTACAGAGTTAAGGCCTCTTGTTAAAAAATATGTATATCCAAAAGATCTTTTGATAGTTCCAAAAAGGTGCACAACTATCGAGCCCCTAAGTTTGTAGAGGTCCTTTTTTCTTAATTGTATTTTCATGTACTTGATTTATAAATTCTTCATCATCAAATCTTGTTATAACTCTTCCCGCTTTTGCTGATGTACATTCAGATTTATTTCCACAATCCATGTAGTCCTTACACACGTAACGTCTATAATTTTTTCTTCTGTTCTTTCCGTTCCATTTAACTCTAGTGGATAACCCAAAGGACATCTATAAATATCTTTTGATTTGTCATATTGAAAATTCGTCTTTTCAAAACCTGACTTTGTTTTTAATTAATATTTCTGTGTTTTCATCTACT
>NZ_NIQC01000074.1 GCF_002216005.1 Natranaerobius trueperi | reverse complement strand
TAAAAAATAATTACTGAGAATTCAGCCAATCTTTAGTTTCTTTTAACCTGTATGAATTACCATTCATATTAACGATGTAAGATTTGTGAGTTAACCTATCAATCATTGCCGCTGTCATTACTGGATCTTTAAAAATTTCTTCTCACCTTTCAAAAGATAAGTTGGTGGTAATAATAGTAGTAGCTTTTCTACTTGCTCTTAAAGATAAGTGAGTAAATAATAATTATGATCCTTCTTTATCAAAAGAAATGTATCCTAGCAAATATCTAGAAGACTTACTTGTAGAAGAACTACCAGAAGATGCACAAAAAAAGCTAAAAAATTTGAGTTCTTTAGAATTCATTAAGTCAGGTAAGAATGTGATTTTAGCAGGGAATGCTGGTACTGGTAAAACTCACATAGCTACTGGACTTGGTATTAAAGCCTCAAATCTGCCTCTTTTTCAAGTAACCCATTTAAAAATCTTTCGTGTGAATAGTTTTTTTCATTTGCTTCCATGATCTCTTCTTTGAAGTTTTGTCTGGTAGCTGGAAGTTTTAGTTCTTTGCAGTAGTCCTCTATTTGTTCTATTAGCTCTTCACTTGTTGTCATAGTATTTTAGCCCCTTTCTCGAACTCGTTTCCATTAGGGTTTAAAAGCTGATCATAGGATGATAATGTATTTTTTGATCTAATTTCTGTAACTGTTTCGTTTTTAGGAATTTCTAATTCCTCATTTCGGTTACAGAGAACCTGAATCTTTTCATTAGATATCTCATTTGGT
>NZ_NIQC01000073.1 GCF_002216005.1 Natranaerobius trueperi | reverse complement strand
AGTAGCAGGGTTTTTGTTTGAAGTAGTGGATTTATCTAACTACAAACATCCACGTCAAATTCAGAAACTAGCAGGCTTGAACCTGAAAGAAAACAGTTCGGGTAAACACAAAGGTGAGACCAAGATAACCAAACGAGGAAGAGCTCGTTTGAGGGGACTACTGTACCGTTGTGTAATCCCACTAGTTGCTAAAAACCCTAAAATTAAAGCGCTCCATCAATACTATACTACGAGGCCAGAGAACTCATTGAAAAAGAAACAGTCGCTTGTAGCATTGTCATGTAGGTTAATCAGAGTAATGTTTGCTTTAGGAACTAAGAAGACACCTTATGATGGCAGGATGTTATTGCAGAATAGTTCATTAAACTTGTTACAGGAAGCTGCATAAGAAAAGATAGTCAGACTTAAGAATTTCAGTTACCCGTCCACAAAAGGAGCACGGAGAAGCCAGTCTATATTCACCGTTCGGGCTTAGACCCTGTTAGGGAGCATCAACTGGCCTCCACCCTTGGTTAGGTAGAACGAAGAAATTTATGAGGGCCTTAGGGGACCCAGCGAGATATGGGAGGTAAAACCACCAAGGTATATGTGGAGATCCAATAAAGTGCCGCCATATTTTACCATAAAGTTAGTGGTCCTTAGCTAAGGTGCTCTATCTCTTACAGATTTTATCGGATATTCAAGTTTTTACCTAGATGTTTAAAATGGATAGTATTGAAATTCTGAGAACGAAAGAGCTTTTTAAAAGAAAATTTTACTTTATAGAGGGAGG
>NZ_NIQC01000072.1 GCF_002216005.1 Natranaerobius trueperi | reverse complement strand
AGTACCCCATAATATAAAGACCCGTTTCAGTGAACACCTAGGAATTTCCAATTTGTTTGAGCAGTTTATTTACATAGCTAGGTGATATATTTAATAGTTTAGCAAGTTCCCTCTGAGAAGCCGTAGGATTTTCTCTGATGGTCTCTTTTAATTTTTCAAGGGCCTCGGCCTTTTGCCTTTCTCTTTTTGTCATACCATCAACTCTACGGGCTTCTCTCCGTTTTTTATTTTTACGGCGATATTTTTCCTTTGTTCCAATTATCGTTTTTAAATACTTTTGTTCCTCTGAAGTAATATCTAAATCTTCTATGAGCCTCTTATTTGAGTAGTTATAACCTGCACCAAGATAGCCCCGATCTTTGGCTATTTCATTAGCCTTCTTACTACTTCTAGCATTCCACGACTTTTCAGCTGATCGAGTAGCTGTAATAATCTCTTTTTCTTTCAATGGATTTTTAAATTTGCTATTAAATTCAAGTACATCTTCTAACGCTTTTTTAGGGTCATTGAGTAAGCAACACTGCCAGTAACGATATAAGAAGCACATTGTTTCTCTGTAGCCAGTAACTTCATAGTTTCTGAGTTTCACTAATTTTATAAGATCTAAGGCTCTGCTATAGTGCAGGTTTCTAATATTATGTAATGTCACTATTTTTGGGGGTCTACCCTTTTTCTTTTTCGGTTTTTCTAAGTTTGGAAGATATTTATCTCTAATATCTGTTTTAAGGTCATATCTGTAGTCATGGCGATACTGTACGGTTACTTTCTCACCACTATTTGAGTTTGTTGTTCCTGCCAACCTAAATATTCTTGAT
>NZ_NIQC01000071.1 GCF_002216005.1 Natranaerobius trueperi | reverse complement strand
AAAATTTGCGTATGAGTCGTATGATGGTTTCATCCTTTACTTGTTCCCTTACCATACCTATCAACAAGTCATGGTTCACAGTGTCAAAATATTTTGCTAGGTCTATGTCAACTGCATATTTGTAGCCTTGGGCGTAGTAATCTTTTGACCTTTTGATCGCTTGTTGGGCATTGCGGTTTGGTCTAAACCCAAAGCTATTATCCACTCCAAGAAGTCTTACCCCACCATCAGGTTTAGGTATTTCTACTCGTCTGACTGGATGGGGTTTGTACTTCCCACTTCTCAAACTCGCTAGAAATCCATCCTTGTTCTCTTTTAAATATGGCATTAACTCATCGACTGTCATCCCGTCAACACCTGCTGCACCTCTGTTTTGCTTTACTCTTTTGTAAGCTGAATTTAAATTTCCTGTGTGTAGTAATTTATCAAGTAAGCTCTCTGCACCGTCTTCCTCGCTAGGTTCCAGTGAGTTAGTACTCCGCGCTCCCTTGGTACTCTCTGGTTCCACCATACCCTCGCAAGGGTAGCCTGTTTTCACAGTTTTCTGCTCTCTTTGCACTATCTCACCTTCTCTCTAGTTTAAAAGACTACCATTGTTCGGTCCTTCCCGTATCCGGTACTATGACCTTGGCTGACTTCTTACGGTTCAACCGTGCATCACCGCACGATTTGTCGCTGTGGGTTGTTGGTTAAACCCTCTTGTAGGCAACCCCCGTAAGACCTCCCCTGTTAAGAACGGTACCTTTCCTCTCATACATCTGCCACATTTACACCGTGGGGTTCGGGTGGTATTGGACTTTGTGTTGATATGCACACTCATCCACCCCACGTATGC
>NZ_NIQC01000070.1 GCF_002216005.1 Natranaerobius trueperi | reverse complement strand
TAGACCTAGCAAAATATTTTGACACTGTGAACCATGACTTGTTGATAGGTATGGTAAGGGAACAAGTAAAGGATGAAACCATCATACGACTCATACGCAAATTTTTAAAGAGTGGGGCTATGTCAAATGGGCTTTCGAGCCCTTCTACCAAAGGCACTCCATAAGGTGGAAACCTGTCTCCATTACTCAGTAATATCTACCTCAACAAATTTTGATCGACTACTTGAAAAGAGGGGACATAAATTTGTGAGGTACGCAGATGACTGTATCATCTACGTCAAAAGTAAGAGAGCCGCTGAAAGAGTAATGACCAGCTGTACAAAGTACCTTGAGGATAGATTGAAACTTAAGATAAACCGAGAAAAGAGCAAAACTGGAAGCCCACTAAAACTTAAGTTTCTTGGCTTCTCCCTCTACAAAGCTAAAGGGAAGATTGGAATCAGACCGTACCAGAAGTCCGTAAAACGGTTCAAGGACAGGGTACGGCAGATAACAAGTCGTAAACGTGGTAGGTCGACTCAGAAGATACTTAAAGAGCTTAAACATTCACCACAGGCTGGTTAGGCTATTTCTCTATCGCAGATATGAAGAATAGAATCACCGCCCTTAACGAATGGATTAGGCGTAGAATTCGAATGTACTTGTGGAAGCAATGGAAGAAAATAAGTGCGAGGTTTAAGAACCTCAAACGACTTGGAATATCCAAAGGGAAAGCTTGGCAATGGGCAAACACTCGGAAAGGATATTGGCGGATAGCCAATAGCTGGATATTATCAAGGTCATTAACAAATGAATACCTCGCATCAATTGGATATGATGACATATCCAAAAGATACGAGGTACTGCACTTAAATCATTGAACCGCCAAGTACCGGACGGTATGCTTGGTGGTGTGAGAGGTCGGTAGATAAATTAATTATCTACCTCCTACTCGATTT
>NZ_NIQC01000069.1 GCF_002216005.1 Natranaerobius trueperi | reverse complement strand
CAAGTACTTGTTCTATCTTCAACTAAAGCTTCATTCTGTGACAAAAGAGTTTTTAATTCTTGTCTTGCCATAAATATGCCTTCTGTCACACCAGTGCTATGCGATGCTGCTTGAATTACCTTTCTAGCTCTTTTTTCACCTACTGCGCGTTTTACTTCGCTTTTCCAGCAGCTCACTATGCTTTCTACACTTTGACTTAGGATTTCTTCAGGCAGAGGAAAGTGTTTTAGAGTTAAAAGCGCTGCTTTCCATCCCAATTCTTAAATACTGTCCTGAATTCAGGGAAATAGCGATCTAACCAATTATCTACTCTGCCTTTAATGCGGTTCAGGTCTGTCATCAGCCGATCTCTTAAGTTCATCCCTGTACGAAGTTCTGCATATATTCCAGTCGGAATATTCGGTTCAGAGTAGCGACCATCTTTTAAAAGTTGTGCTATGACTCTAGCGTCTTTTACGTCATTTTTGGTTGGTGAATTGTCGTCTAATTCTTTGCTTCTTTTGACATGGTTCGGATTCACTAAAAGTGGCTTTATTCCCACTTGCTTTAGAAACTGCCCTAGGTTCAGCCAGTATTGCCCCGTAGGTTCCATACCGACTAGCACTTCTTCTTTTTCCTGTTCTTTTTTAATAGTTTCTAACCAACTGAAAAACTTCTTAAAGCCTTTTCTGTCATTTTTGAAATTTATTGGTCTTGCAACTCAACACCTCTAAAGTCCTGAGCTCTTGCTACATGTGATTCTTTAGCAATGTCTACACCTATGATTAATGTTGATTCTTGCACTTGCTTAATTCTTTCATTTTGAGTATACTTCATAGTAAGTACCTCCTCTGCTATTTTAATTAAGGGTCGTTAAGGGTCGACTTCAGTGACGACACCTCGTATATTAGCAGGAGGTACTTTTTTTATCATTCTTCATTTAAATTCATTACAGGAATGCTTCCTT
>NZ_NIQC01000068.1 GCF_002216005.1 Natranaerobius trueperi | reverse complement strand
CTCTTCGAGGTATTTTGTACAGCTGGTCATTACTCTTTCAGCGGCTCTCTTACTTTTGACGTAGATGATACAGTCATCTGCGTACCTCACAAATTTATGTCCCCTCTTTTCAAGTAGTCGATCAAAATTGTTGAGGTAGATATTACTGAGTAATGGAGACAGGTTTCCACCTTGTGGAGTGCCTTTGGTAGAAGGGCTCAAAAGCCCATTTGACATAACCCCACTCTTTAAAAATTTGCGTATGAGTCGTATGATGGTTTCATCCTTTACTTGTTCCCTTACCATACCTATCAACAAGTCATGGTTCACAGTGTCAAAATATTTTGCTAGGTCTATGTCAACTGCATATTTGTAGCCTTGGGCGTAGTAGTCTTTTGACCTTTTGATCGCTTGTTGGGCATTACGGTTTGGTCTAAACCCAAAGCTATTATCAGAAAATGTTGGTTCAAATATTGGTTGTAGTACTTGTACTAGTGCCTGTTGGACCATGCGGTCCACGACTGTTGGGACTCCAAGAAGTCTTACCCCACCATCAGGTTTAGGTATTTCTACTCGTCTGACTGGATGGGGTTTGTACTTCCCACTTCTCAAACTCTCTAGAAATTCATCCTTGTTCTCTTTTAGATATGGCATTAACTCATCGACTGTCATCCCGTCAACACCTGCTGCACCTCTGTTTTGCTTTACTCTTTTGTAAGCTGCATTTAAATTTCCTGTGTGTAGTAATTTATCAAGTAAACTTTCTGCACCGTCTTCCTCGCTAGGTTCCAGTGAGTTAGTACTCCGCGCTCCCTTGGTACTCTCTGGTTCCACCATACCCTCGCAAGGGTAGCCTGTTTTCACAGTTTTCTGCTCTCTTTGCACTATCTCACCTTCTCTCTAGTTTAAAAGACTACCATTGTTCGGTCCTTCCCGTCTCCGGTACTATGACCTCGGCTGACTTCTTACGGTTCAACCGTGCATCACCGCACGATTTGTCGCTGTGGGTTGTTGGTTAAACCCTCTTGTCGGCAACCCCCGTAAGACCTCCCCTGTTAAGAACAGTAACTTTCCTCTCATATATCTGCCACATTTACACCGTGGGGTTCGGGTGGTATTGGACTTTGTGTTGATATGCACACTCATCCACCCCACGTATGC
>NZ_NIQC01000067.1 GCF_002216005.1 Natranaerobius trueperi | reverse complement strand
ACGGGGCGTAGCGCAGTTTGGCAGCGCACTTGGTTTGGGACCAAGGAGTCGCAGGTTCAAATCCTGCCGCCCCGACCATAATATGCGGGTGTAGCTCAGTGGTAGAGCCCTGGCCTTCCAAGCCAGTTGCGTGGGTTCGACTCCCATCACCCGCTCCAATATGCGCCTGTAGCTCAGGGGACAGAGCAACGGACTTCTAATCCGTAGGCCGGAGGTTCGAATCCTCCCAGGCGCGCCATATATGGTGGGTGTAGCTCAGCTCGGTTAGAGCACCAGATTGTGGCTCTGGGGGCCGTGGGTTCAAATCCCATCACTCACCCCATTACTTTTTATAATAAAATACTAGATAGTATAGTAACTGATTATTGGGGCGTAGCCAAGTGGTAAGGCACGGGGTTTTGGTCTCCGCACGCGCAGGTTCGAACCCTGCCGCCCCAGCCAATAATTAGAGCCATTAGCTCAGCTGGAAGAGCACCTGACTTTTAATCAGGGTGTCGGAGGTTCGAGTCCTCCATGGCTCACCAAAATGTGCGAGGGTGGTGGAATTGGCAGACACGCTAGACTTAGGATCTAGTGGGTTTTCCCGTGTGGGTTCGAATCCCACCCCTCGCACCATTAATATGCGGGAATAGCTCAGTGGTAGAGCACCGCCTTGCCAAGGCGGGGGCCGCGGGTTCGAATCCCGTTTCCCGCTCCATTTAATCACCGCCAAGTGGCGGTTTTTTAATTGTAAGTTTATCAGTGGATCTTTAAACTAAAAACCTAAACAAAAAAATCAAAAAAACGTTTGACAAACTAAATAGAATAAGGTATACTAGTTTCTGCAGTCAGCAAGAGAAAGCATCACGGGGCGTAGCGCAGTTTGGCAGCGCACTTGGTTTGGGACCAAGGAGTCGCAGGTTCAAATCCTGCCGCCCCGACCATAATATGCGGGTGTAGCTCAGTGGTAGAGCCCTGGCCTTCCAAGCCAGTTGCGTGGGTTCGACTCCCATCACCCGCTCCAATATGCGCCTGTAGCTCAGGGGACAGAGCAACGGACTTCTAATCCGTAGGCCGGAGGTTCGAATCCTCCCAGGCGCGCCATATATGGTGGGTGTAGCTCAGCTCGGTTAGAGCACCAGATTGTGGCTCTGGGGGCCGTGGGTTCAAATCCCATCACTCACCCCAT
>NZ_NIQC01000066.1 GCF_002216005.1 Natranaerobius trueperi | reverse complement strand
TAATGGGTAAAAACTATAGTGACGATTTCAAAAAAACAGTTGTAGATTTGTATCACTCAGGTACTTCTGTAAAGGACCTGTCGAGCGAATATGGCGTAACGGAAGTTACTATTTATAAATGGATCAAGCAGTTAACCCCTATTCAATCAGGAGATGACGAAGTTACTCCTAAAGATATAGATGAAATGAAAAAAGAAATGCAACGCATCAAACAGGAGAACGAAATCTTAAAAAAGGCTATGGCCATATTCGCGAAAAAGTAGATGATTCAGAGCTTATTGAATTTATAGAAGAACATAAAGATGATCACTCGATTACAACCATGTGTGATGCTTTAGGAGTTTCTAAGAGTACTTACTATCATAAATCAAATCACGTTGAGTCTAATCGTGATAAAGAAAACAGGAAACTTACAGAAGAGATTATTAAAATCCATAATGATAGTAACAAACGCTATGGTGCACCTAAGATCCACGCCATCTTAAAAATAAAAGGTTATAAAGTAAGCCTAAAACGCGTTCAGAGAATAATGAAAAAAGCTGGTATCCGGTCAATTGTCAGAAAAAAATTCAAGCCTTACCCTAATAAACAAAAAGTAGTTGAACGAGAAAATATCTTAAAACAAGACTTTTCTACCAAAACTATTAATGAAAAATGGGTGACTGATATTACATACATTAAAACAATAAAAGATTCTTGGTGCTATTTAGGTTCGGTAATGGACTTACATACTCATAAAATCATTGGTTACTCCATCAGCAAAAACATGACAACTGACCTTGTGATTAAAGCTTTGAAGAACGCTTATGAAACTCAAAAGCCGGGTAAAGGTCTTATCCTTCATAGCGATCTAGGTACACAATACACTAGTGACGAATTTAAGCAATTCACAAAAACCAAAGGAATCATACAGTCCTTTAGTCGTAAAGGCTGTCCTTATGACAATGCACACATTGAATCTTTTCATGCTACCCTTAAAAAAGAAGAAGTTAACCATGTAAGATACCTAGATTTTGATTCTGCCAAAGTTGCCATTTTCAAGTTTATTGAAGGCTGGTACAACAGAAAAAGAATACATGGAAGTTTAGGTTTCTTAACTCCTCAAGCTTTTGAGGACTTATCAAAACAATCTGCTTAAAACTTAACTTTTTTGTGTCCAAAATATTGACTCAA
>NZ_NIQC01000065.1 GCF_002216005.1 Natranaerobius trueperi | reverse complement strand
GAGTCTGTTAAGTTGTTATGAAAAATAAGCTCTTTGAATCGCAAAATTTTAAAAGATTTGACCGTCATGCGGCATTACTATGTAAAAGCCAAGAGGTTCTAGCACGGTTAGAATAAGTGATGCCAGCAACTTGAGCAGGAGTAGATTGACTCAGCACATTGCTTGTCCTAACAAAGTTAAAAGCAAAAATAAAAACAGCAATAAGCTTGTTGGCAGACAGGTAAGAAACAAAGCCTCTGCGTTGTTTAACCCAACTTTTCAGAATCTGAAAAAAAGATTCAATTAAGTTGTTAGAAATATCATCTTGAAAAGACTCGACTCTGATGTGATTAGAGTTTGGAAACAAAACTTTAATTGGAGCATTGTAAGCCCAATATCTATCTGTAACAATACTACGAGGTTGTCCAAACTGTTCTTTGGTTAATTCAAACTCTAAAGGCTGCTTGGCTATCTCTATAAGGAGATAGGTGATATGCGAGTACAAATCTAGTTTCAGCATCAATAATAGTCCAGGCGTAAAATCTTCTGCCTTTAACTTTAATTACAGTTTCGTCTACATGCCACTCATCAGAAGAGTCGAGATCAACTGGCTTTAGATATCTAGAGATATGAAGAAAAAGAGGTGCAAACTTTTTAGTCCAATCAGCAATAGTAACATGAGACACTTTAATACCTTCACAATCAAGAAGGAACTGAGAGACACCTCTAGTAGAGCTACCATTAATAAAGTACAGATAAAGAGCTCGAATAACAGTATGAAGAGAATGTCTCATGTTAGAGAAGTCTACTTTCCCGTCAATATCAAGTTGCGAAGGATCCGGAATACTTTGAGGTTTTGGGACATAGAAAGAATGATTACAGCTTTTGTTACAACACCTCAAATTAGAATAAAAGTCATAGTCATGATGTAAAAACGTAGCTTTTCTGCATTTAGGGCAAGAGGGGTATTTATGAGGTTTGTTAAGGCCTCTTTTATCCCCGCCCTCAGTAAGGGTCTTAGGTGCCCACTGACGGCCACATTTTTTACACTGAAACTTTTTATTACCATATTTGTCGTACCCGTAACCGCAAAGGTCGTTTGAATAGCATCTAGGACATACAACTTTAGTCATGGATCAGTCTCCTTTCTCCCGGAGGGTTTGTTTTCTGCCTAAAAACATCATAACTCCGGGCGGGAGACTGATTCAAATATCA
>NZ_NIQC01000064.1 GCF_002216005.1 Natranaerobius trueperi | reverse complement strand
CAAGATTAGATTTATACCTCAATACGGTAATTCTGGTTTGAGTCGATCTTCGAAATGGATGGCGAGCTGTGAGATACAACTCTTCCAATTAAAAACTGGTTGATTCCATTTCTTAGTGATATCCATAGTTGTCAGGTATATTACTTTTAGTAAAGCTTCGTCAGTTGAATAAGCTGTTTTGGTTTTAGTAGCTTTTCTTAGTTGACGGTGATAACCTTCAATAATATTCGTAGTGTAAATTATCTTTCGAATTTCATGTGGATATTTAAAATATGCTGTGAGCTGATCCCAGTTATTTTCCCATGACCTTATCACTATAGGGTACTTGTTTTCCCATTTTTCTTTGAATTCTTCAAAATAAAGCTCTGCCTCTTCAATGTTCAGAGCTTTATATACCTTTTTTAGGTCATCCATTAGATCTTTCTTGTCTTTATAAGAAACATATTTTAAAGTATTCCTAATTTGATGTATTACACATAACTGATTATCAGCTTTTGGAAATACACTTTCTATGGCTTCACTAAAGCCTGTGAGTCCGTCTTTACAAACTATCAGAATATCTTCTACACCCCTGTTTTTTAAGTCATTTAGAACGTTTAACCAAAACTTAGAACTTTCATTTTCACCAATCCAAATTCCTAATATATCTTTGTGACCGTCAATGTCTATACCTAGTACACTGTATGCAGCTTTATTTACTATCCTATTATCTTTTTTAACCTTAAAATGAATAGCATCAAGAAATACAATCGGATATACTCTCTCGAGTGGGCGAGACTGCCATTCAGTAATTCTAGGTAGAATCCTGTCAGTGATTTTACTTACCATGGAAGAAGATACTTCAATGCCATAAATATCATGCATATGTGCCTCAATATCTCTTGTTGTCATTCCTTTAGCATACATAGCAATGATTTTATCTTCAAGGTCATTGGTGCTTGATTTGTATTTACCTAATACTTGGGGATCAAATTCACCATTACGATCTCTAGGAATGCTTATTTCAGACTGACCAAACTTAGTCTTAACTTGCTTAGAACTGGTGCCATTTCGACTATTGCCGGTATTATTACCTTGAACATCATGTTTTTCATACCCTAAATGATGGTCCATTTCGGCTTCCATCATTTCCTGTAAGGTATCACTAAACACGTCTTTTAACTTATCTTGTACATCTTCAATGCTACTACAATTCTTAGCTAATTCTTTTGCTAATGTGTCTTGCTTATTTCGCATAAATGGTAACCTCCTTTAAATTGGTAGGAT
>NZ_NIQC01000063.1 GCF_002216005.1 Natranaerobius trueperi | reverse complement strand
TAAATTATGAGTATTGCACCATTCTCTAGTAGTCATGCCGCTAGATCTGAATTCAGCTATGTGTTTTTTCCAACTTTCTCTTAACTTTTCATATTTGTTTTCAGTTTGTGACATGAAAATTCCCCCCTACTTAGTTAGTTGGGGGAATTATGACACAAACTAAGCTGTTTTACTATGTGGGGATAGTTTGACGCTTACAGAAAGAAACTAAAAAACACTTGTCTAAAGCAGGAGTCCCCGTGCCAAAGGGACAAGATTTTGATGCTAAAACAAAGGATGAAGAAATTATAGAGTTTGCAAAATCCTTAGGCTTTCCTGTTGTTTTAAAGCCAGTAGACGGAAGACGAGGAAAGGGAGTCATATCAAATATAAGAGATGCTGATTCTTTAAAGGAATATGTAAGGTACGTTCGTAGAAAATTAATGAAACCTAAGGTAATTTTAGAAGAACATATTTCAGGTGATGAAAATAGAGTTTTTGTAGTTGATAACATTGTCGCTTCAGCATATAAAAAAATACCGGCAAATATAACAGGTAATGGACACGATACTATGAGAACATTAATAAAAAATAAAAACAAACAAAGGAAAAACAATCCATTTCTTTCTGAACGCTTGATCAAATTAGATAATGAAATTTTAAATTATATTAGTGACGCAGGATTTACTCCTGATAGTGTACCAAAGTCTGGTGAATATATACAGCTAAGGGCTAAAGCTAATTTACCATCTGGTGGTGAATCAATTGATGTTACAGATTGCTTATCAGAAGATGCTAAACAAATCGCAATAAATGGAGTAAAATCTATACCCGGTTTAAAAACTGGAGCTATTGATTTAAAATTTAATGAAACAAATAAGAATTTCGTTATCATTGAGATTAACTATAAACCATTTATAGGAGGACATTTTTTCCCCTATAAAGGTAAAGCACGTGATATTCCAAAATTAATGCTCGACTGCTTATTCCCAGAATCAAAAAATAATTATAAAAATTATGATAATCTTATCTATGACTTAAATAATGTCTTAAAACCCCTTCGTCATGGTACCGCAAGTGAAGTAGTGGTTACTCCTCGCCCTACGGGTAAAATAGTAACAAGAAAACTCTTAATTACTGGTCATGTTCAAGTTGTAGGTTTTAGAAAGTTGGTAAAAAAACAAGCGAGAAAATGTAAGCGTCAAATAGCACCCACATTGATTTAATAAAAAACTCCCATCTCATTAAATAAATAAGTGGGAGTGACTGTTATAATCAGTTTTTGCTATTTGCTTTGAGTTTTTTGCAACTTGCAGTTTTC
>NZ_NIQC01000062.1 GCF_002216005.1 Natranaerobius trueperi | reverse complement strand
TTGATCCATTTATAAATAGTAACTTCCGTTACGCCATATTCGCTCGACAGGTCCTTTACAGAAGTACCTGAGTGATACAAATCTACAACTGTTTTTTTGAAATCGTCACTATAGTTTTTACCCATTACTGGACACATCCTTTCTTACCTCTATTTTATAGACTTAACTAAAATGTGTCCATAAAACTATACTAACACCAGTTATTTGGTGGACAGTTTTATATAGTGTTGGTTTAAAATCTCGATATAGTTCTTTAAGAACAGCTTTTTCTGACGGAGAAAGTTTACCTACCTTACGTAATAAGCTCATGAAATCCCCCTTGTAGTCAATCTGTCGAAAAATCTAAGTTACCCAGGAAATTATTTAATCTTTATTTTGAATAAAATCCATAAACATGCTTTGTTCTCGGAAATAAGCCATTCGTTAGCCATTTTAGTTAAGTTTGTTTGACCTTTGAAAAAGTCCCATTCATCAGTTTGCCAGTTACCTTCCCAGGTGTTTTGTAGCCAATCTTGAAACTGCTTGTAGCTTTTTGTTGGTGTCCCTTTATTTTCTGTAACCCAAAAAAACTCTAGCAATTTAAGTACAGGAGTAGTCTATTTGTCGCTTTGATTTAGAGCCATATATAGAGCTTCATCTATTAATTGAGGAAGTTCGCCAGTTTCTAGTTTGTTTTCTGTATTTGAGGCAATTAAATCATAGTACTTATTAAAAGCATCATCTCTTGATGCAAAAAACTGCATATTAGATTGCTTTGTTTGGTAGTCATATAAAGGGATCATTTCGACTTCTTCTTCCTTCCCCTTTATTCCTATAGTTCTTATTTTAGGATAATCATTTTTATTGCCTCATAAGAAAAACTCTCTGCCATCCTCACTTACTCCTAAAATACAATGAGAGCCCTTTTCCAGGTAGTTATCATGGTATTTGTATTTTGTATCTATAATAATTAATACGTCTTCGTCGAACTTAATTGTATCTAAATAATCAGTTACCCATTGTCTAATTAAACTGGACGAATTTTTATGTTTTAAAATACAAGCTGATTGAAAGGCTCTTTTTTCTAGCCAATTAATACGAAAATCATATTTAGAATTTTTCGAAACATGGAATTTCTCAAATCTCATGGTCTGACCCTCCTAACAAAAGGGTATATTTAAGGGTATTTTCTTATATTAGCTATAGATTGTCAATTCACACCAGGCAAAGTTTGACATGTCAGGACAGAAAATCGAGTAGGAGGTAGATAATTAATTTATCTACCGACCTCTCACACCACCAAGCATACCGTCCGGTACTTGGCGGTTCAATGATTTAAGTGCAGTACCTCGTATCGTTTGGATATGTCATCATATC
>NZ_NIQC01000061.1 GCF_002216005.1 Natranaerobius trueperi | reverse complement strand
AATATGTTAGGGCTGCTTTTTTTAACATATTATGTGCTAAACTCATCAAACCTATTTCAATATTAACCTTTTCTATACCACGAAGCACAAATCTTCTAAAAACACGATTAGCCTTGAAATGACCATATACGCTCTCCACTTCAACTTTTCTCTTTGAAGAGAGCTTTTTTCCATGGTCGCTTCCAAGGTTCTCTCTTACTTGCTTTTTATATTTTTCTAACTCCCAGTTAACTCTAACTGTTCTACCAGTCCTTGAACGGGTACACTTCTCCCTAAAATCACAACCATCACAGTCAAAGCATTTGTAGTGTCGATATTTTGTAAAATATCCTGACTCTGTTCTGTAATATTTATCAAATTGAAAGATTAATTCTTTCCCATTTGGACATATGAATTTATCGTCTTCTGAATTATAATACATATTTTCTCTACGAAACACCTGTTTTTTCCAATTGCGTTTTTGTTCTTTAAAATATGTATTGTACTTAACATAGCTATTCTTACCTTGCTCTTCTAAATACCGATAGTTTTCTTCGCTACCGTACCCAGCATCAGCTATTATATTTTTTGGTGTTTTACCAAAAAGCTTTTTCAATCTTTCTAAATGAGGAATTAAACAAGTTGTATCACCTGGTTTTTGATGAATACTGTATCCTAAAATAAATTGTTTTTCTGTACCTAATTGAAGATTATGCCCCGGCTTTAATTGACCATTTCTCATATGATCTTCCTTCATACGCATAAAAGTTGCATCAGTGTCTGTTTTAGAAAAACTATTTCTACCTTTAAAAGTAGACTGATATCTTTCATATTTTTTAGTCCGGGGTAAATAATCTTTCTTTATAGTTTTAACGGCTTTTTTCAACTTTTTGTTTTCTGGTTCTTCTTCTAAACGTGATTCTAGTTTTTCTGCGGTATTTTTTAAGTCATCACTAGTTATTTGACTTTCTTCTCCTAACTCGTCTAGATCTTTATCTCCATAAAGTTCATTTTCATAATCGTTTTCGGCTTCTATTTCTTTTAATAATTTTCTTATTTTGGCTTGAAGATCAGCTTCATAACGATCGGTAGATTTCTTCCATACAAAGCTATAACGATTTGCATCTGCCTCTATTTTAGTTCCATCTAAAAAGTAATTTTCGAATTTTACGTAACCCTCTTTTATCAAAAGTTCTAGTACTGATGTAAATACTTCATCTATTACGTGCTTCATTCGTTTTGATCTAAATCTATTTATAGTTCTAAAATTAGGTTTTTGTCGTGCTGCTATCCACATAAAAGGTAGTTGTTCTCTAACTGCTTTTGCTATTTTCCTTGAAGTATATATCTTTTGTGTATAAGCATATACTAAAATTTTAGTCATCATCTTTGGATGATAGCTACTTCTACCTCCACCTGGGTAGTATTTTAAGAATATATTATCATCCAATTCATCTATTGCATCATTTACTACTCTTACTACATGATTTTTTGGAATTTCTTCACTTAAATCCATTGGTAACTGTAATTGATTCATGTTATAATCTTTAAAGACAATTTTATTATTGTTCATAAAGAAGCCGCTCCTTTCTATTGGTTTGTTTGGTCACTTACCATTTTATCAAAAGAGCGGCTTCTTTTTAATATTTATTTAAA
>NZ_NIQC01000059.1 GCF_002216005.1 Natranaerobius trueperi | reverse complement strand
GATAAATCGAGGGAGAAGTCCCTTATCTAAGGTAACTCCCTCGATTTATTAAGCATTTTATACTGTAATTAAGTTATTCTTATATGTCAGTATCGGAATGTTTACACCAATTACTTGACAGACTCTTCAAAAACTAAGAGTGGCTTATTAAATAAACCACTCTTAATTCTTAGTTTTAAACCTATACTTAATCTAATACGAAATATTACTTGTTGAGTCAATCTTAATAAGGGACCATAAAATTGTATTTACTCCTTTTTTTACATCTCCACTCACTCATTCTTCAGGAGAGTGACTTGTACCATTAACTCTAGGAATGAAAATCATCCCTGTTGGTAGCTTCCTTGACATAACTGTAGCATCATGTACAGAACACTAGTTATATATCTATAATAATCGCTCAATTCTTTGTAACCTTATTCTATCTTTGTTTTAACACATTCTATACCATCTAATACACCTAGCACTCCATCAAAGATTCCTCCTTGCGGTGCAGTATCTTCTAATGAGATCCAATCATAATAGTTGGATTATTACGCTCTAGATATCCTACCAAATAAACTACTGCATCTTCATAAGTTACTTTTCCATTAATTTTTAGTATATTCCTTTCTAGTTCATATTCATCTGTAAAAACAAGGCGTGTAGATCCAATCATTCCCCTTATAAAAACTTTGAAGGGGTTGGATATTTTCCATCCCAAATAATTTTTCTGTTAACATATGGATCTGTAATACCTTCAGTATTAATTAATAAGACGTTAGATTCTTTTGTGAGACCTATTAAATCTTTCATTTCATGAAACTCATGTAACATAAATAAAGAAAGCAAGCCGATTCCTATACCTCCAGATTCTCCTGCGTTTATCTGTGGATCACTTTCTATAGGACTGTTTAATATCCTTACTCCTCTTGCTGCTACCCAATCAGGTACTGAAATAAAATAATCTGAAAATCTCTTTATAATTTCCCAACCAATAGGGTTTGGTTCTCCACACGAAAGCCCCGCCATTACAGTGTCTAGATCTCCAGTAACAGTTTTTGGATCACCATTTCCCTTAGCTGATTTTAACATACATGCTGCATTACTTGGTTCTACAACTAAGTTTGTTGGAATTTTTTCTCCAAGTCTTTCTACTAAATAACCTTGAATTGCTCCTGCTACTGAACCAACACCAGCCTGATATATAACATGTGTAGGATATTTAAAAGTGTTTGATTTTTCGATTTCATCTAATATTTCTTTTGCAATAACGGCATATCCTTGCATGATCCATTTTGGAATTGTTTCATATCCTGGTAAAGCAGTATCTTGTACAACCTCAAAACCATGTTTATTAGCTTCAGAAAACGCAAGTTTTACAGTCTCATCATAATTATAATCACTTACATACGGGGTACCCCCTACTTGTTTTATCGCTTCTACACGACTTTTTTCAGCACCTTTTGGAAGATAAACTATAGAATTATGTCCAAGAGCAGTAGCTGCCATAGCGACTCCTTTTCCATGATTTCCATCTGTAGCTGTAACAAAAGTTAGCTTTCCAATAGTTTTTTTAACATAATCTGACTTTAAAAAATCGAGACTCATTTCGAATATGTTTTTCTCTAATTTTTCAGCTATCAATCTTGCTATTGCATAGAAACCGCCAAGAGCCTTAAAAGAATCTAGTCCTAATCTAGTTGATTCATCTTTAACGTAAATATTATTTATTCCGATTATTGATGCCAAACCAGGTAATGAGAGCAAAGGAGTAGTTTCATAACTTGAGTATTGGTTATAAAAATTTGCAATACGTTCTATCTCTGTTTGATCTACAAAAGACGTATATCTTTTGTTTTTACATGAGATTGATTCTAGATGAGCGTTTTTACTAATTAAAATTATAACTCCCACCTTTCAGAGTGAATTACTATTATTTCCTATTATTCTATATAAAAGAATAAAACCCTGTTTATTCACTTACTTTAGTAAAGTTAATTTTAAATAAAAGGGACTGTCCCAAAAGTATAATTAAATTTTTGGAATATCGCCCTTACTTGTAAGATGAATTAAAATTTTAAATTGAGAAGATAAAAAAGCAGCCCAACTAATCTTTTTAATATGTTAGGGCTGCTTT
>NZ_NIQC01000058.1 GCF_002216005.1 Natranaerobius trueperi | reverse complement strand
TGGTTACTTGGTCATGAGCATCTCGTTGATCTAAAGCTAATCCATCGAGTAACCAGCGCAGTTGACGGTAACTTATGCTTACTGTCTGTGTAGTAGTATCATCGGGCCACTGGAATTTACCTTCTTCAGGACTTTTGATCCCTTCTACCAAAGAAACCTCACTAGCTTTGATCGTCTACTTGAGGGTAGAGGACATAAATTTGTGAGGTACGCCGATGACTGTGTTATATACGTTAAGAGTAAAAGAGCCGCTGAAAGAGTAATGACCAGCTGTAAAAAGTACCTTGAGGAGAAACTGAAACTTAAGGTAAACCGAGAAAAGAGCAACACTGGGAGCCCACTTAAGCTTAAGTTTCTTGGCTTCTCCCTCTACAAAGTTAGAGGAAAGGCTGGAATACGACCACACCAAAAGTCCATAAAACGGTTTAAGGACAGGGTACGGCAGATAACAAGTCGTAAGAGTGGCAGGTCGATTCAACAGATACTTAAAGAACTTAAAATGTTCACCACAGGCTGGTTGGGTTATTTTGCCATTGCAGATATGAAGAAAAGAATTACTGCCCTTAACGAATGGATTAGGCGTAGAATTCGAATGTACTTGTGGAAGCAATGTAAGAAAGTAAGTGCGAGGTTTAAGAACCTCAAGCTATTTAAAATATCTAAAAGTAAAGCCTGGGAATGGGCAAACTCTCGGAAAGGGTATTGGCGTATAGCTAACAGCTGGATACTATCGAGGTCATTAACAAATGAATACCTCGCATCAATTAGATATGATAATATATCCAAAAGATTTCCGAAGTTGAAATTAATCAAAAAATATTAGCACTCATATAATTTTACAGAAATATTCTATCTGGAGTGATATTGAAACTGATATACCAATGCAATTAAGGACTGTACAATTTACAACAGCCTTCGACACTAGAATTTGTTATGATAGCAGACAGGGTATAAATGATTTATAGATGAAGGGGAGAACTTCATCTATAAAATGATAGTGACAGGAGATCTATCGGAGATTAAAACCTTCACCTTGTGTGTTAGTAAGTTAGCTGGGTGGTGTACCTTATGTAAGTATTAGATATTTCACAGTATATGGACCTAGACAAAGACCGGCTATGGCTTTTAATAAGTTTATAAAAACCATCCTTGATGGGATTGAAATATCTAACTACGGTGATGGTAAACAAAAAGAAATATTGATGATATAGCCTACAAAAGTGATTCTAAGGATAAAAAGCTAATGGGATTATTACAAGATATCAAGTAGTTACAGAAATTAATTAAGGACGGTGAAGAGGTTTGCGTAAAATTTCAGTTATCGGAACAGGGTATGTAGGTTTATCTACTGGTGTATGTCTTTCAGATATGGGTAATACAGTTGTATGTGTTGATAAGGATAAAGATAAAATAGATAAATTAAAAAATGGACAAGTTCCTATCTATGAGCCTGGGATGGATAAACTTCTTGAAAGGAATTGTGTTGCTGGTAAGTTAGCTTTTACTACTGACTTAGAGAAAACTGTTAAACATACGGATATAATCTTTTTAGCTGTTGGTACTCCATCTAATGAAGATGGATCAGCTGATCTAACACAAGTTAGAACAGCTATTAAAAACATTGCTAAGCAATGAATAGCTACAAGATTATAGTTACTAAAAGTACTGTACCTGTTGGTACTAATAGTGAAATAGAAAGGATTATCTCAGAGAATACGGATACTATGTTTTAGTTGTATCTAGTCCGGAGTTTTTAAGAGAGGGGTCTGCGGTTCACTATATTTTTAGCCCAGATAGGATAGTTATAGGTTGTCGTGATAAAGAAGCTGGTGAAGAAATAAGAGAACTCTATAAAGGCTTTGATACTGACTTTGTTATGACAACAATAGAAAGTGCTGAAATGATTAAGTATGCTTCTAATGCTTTTTTAGCTACTAATATTTGTTGTGTAGAATAGGGTATAACTTGAAACTGCGGTTGCTTTTCGAAAGTAATAATGAGAGTGTAAAATAAACGGTGTAAACCTTCCGAAATGATGTATAATAAAAATAGAATGGGAGGTTTGCACCGTTATGAATTTAATAGACAAAAAGCAAGTAAGAGAAATGATGAAACAAGGTAAACTAAAAGATGTAAATGATATTCAAGAAGTTTTGAAGGAGCAATTTGGTGAACTAATAGAAGAAATGCTAGAAAGTGAACTTGATCATGAACTGGGTTACTCAAAGTATGATTACCGAGAAAAGGAAACTACAAATAGTCGAAATGGAAAGAGAGAAAAAC
>NZ_NIQC01000057.1 GCF_002216005.1 Natranaerobius trueperi | reverse complement strand
ATTTGTTCTTTGAAAACTGCACATTGAGTAGTAAAGAAAGAGGTCAAGGTATTAAGGGCGTACGGTGGATGCCTTGGCGCCAGGAGGCGAAGAAGGACGCGGCCAGCGGCGAAACGCCACGGCGAGCTGTAAGCAAGCTACGACCCGTGGATTTCCGAATGGGGGAACCCACCTAGGTTTAAGCCTAGGTACCGTATGGTGAACTAAGTAGCCATACGGGGCTAGACCCGGGGAACTGAAACATCTTAGTACCCGGAGGAGGAGAAAGCAAGTAAGCGATTTCCTAAGTAGCGGCGAGCGAACGGGAAATAGCCCAAACCTATACAGTGTAAAAGTCTGACTGCGTTGCTGTATAGGGGTTGTGGGTAGTACTAATCCTTCAGTCAGGAAGGAGGTGGTATGTTTGTTTACTAACCGAACACGACTGGAACGTCGGACCAAAGAGGGTGAAAGTCCCGTAGGTGAAAGTAAATAAACAACCACTAGTACTCACCCGAGTACCACGGGGCCCGAGAAACCCTGTGGGAACCTGGGAGGACCACCTTCCAAGGCTAAATACTTCCTGGCGACCGATAGCGCACAAGTACCGTGAGGGAAAGGTGAAAAGCACCCCGGGAGGGGAGTGAAATAGAACCTGAAACCGTATGCCTACAATCAGTGGAAGCAGCCTTTGGGCTGTGACCGCGTACTTTTTGTAGAACGGGCCGGCGAGTTACGATCTAGAGCAAGGTTAAGGGCCACAGGTCCGAAGCCGCAGGGAAACCGAGTCTGAATAGGGCGAATTCAGTTCTAGGTCGTAGACCCGAAACCGAGTGACCTACCCATGGCCAGGGTGAAGCTTGGGTAAAACCGAGTGGAGGCCCGCACCCACCAATGTTGAAAAATTGGGGGATGAGCTGTGGGTAGAGGTGAAATGCTAATCGAACTCGGAGATATCTGGTTCTCCCCGAAATAGCTTTAGGGCTAGCCTCGAAGGTTCAATAGTGGAGGTAGAGCACTGATTGGGCTAGGGTCCCCATCCGGATACCGAACCCAGTCAAACTCCGAATGCCACTATTTAAGACTTCGGGAGTCAGACCATGTGAGATAAGTTTCATGGTCGAGAGGGAAACAACCCAGACCATCAGCTAAGGTCCCCAAGTACAGGCTAAGTGGGAAAGGATGTGGGATCGCAGAGACAACCAGGATGTTGGCCTAGAAGCAGCCAGCATTTAAAGAGTGCGTAATAGCTCACTGGTCAAGCGATCCTGCGCCGAAAATTTCCGGGGCTAAAGCCTGTCACCGAAGCTATGGCTTGTTAGCTTTGCTAACAGGGGTAGGGGAGCGTTCCCTTCGGGTAGAAGTCGTGTTGGAAGGCACGGTGGACTGAAGGGAAGTGAGAATGCCGGCATGAGTAACGAGAGATAGGTGAGAATCCTATCCGCCGAAAGCCCAAGGTTTCCTGAGGAAGGCTCGTCCGCTCAGGGTAAGTCGGGACCTAAGCTGAGGCCGAAAGGCGTAGGCGATGGGAAACTGGTGGAAATTCCAGTACCATCTGAAAACCGCTTGTAGTTAAGGGGTGACGCAGTAGGGTAGGTTGAGCGCGGTGTTGGTTATCCGCGTCCAAGCGACCAAGGTAGTAGGGGTAGGCAAATCCGTCCCTATGATAATCTGAGGCGCGATGGGGAGCGAAACAATAAGTAGTGAACTCGCTGATCCCACACTGCCAGGAAAAGCCTCTAGCGAGGTTTTCAGATGCCCGTACCGTAAACCAACACAGGTGGGCTGGGTGAGTAACCCAAGGCGACCGGGAGAACCCTTGTTAAGGAACTCGGCAAAATGACCCCGTAACTTCGGGAGAAGGGGTGCCCCGTTAGGGTGATTGCAATCGCATGAGCCCGAGGGGGCCGCAGTGAATAGGCCCGAGCGACTGTTTACCAAAAACACAGGTCTCTGCTAAGTCGTAAGACGAAGTATAGGGGCTGACGCCTGCCCGGTGCTGGAAGGTTAAGGGGCGAAGTTAGCTCTCGAGCGAAGCTTCAAACCTAAGCCCCAGTAAACGGCGGCCGTAACTATAACGGTCCTAAGGTAGCGAAATTCCTTGTCGGGTAAGTTCCGACCCGCACGAAAGGCGCAACGACTTGGGCACTGTCTCAACAAGGGACCCGGTGAAATTGAAATACCTGTAAAAATGCAGGTTACCCGCGACTAGACGGAAAGACCCCGTGGAGCTTTACTGTAACCTGACATTGGGTTTTGGTATCGGATGTACAGGATAGGTGGGAGGCATGGATACCGGGGCGCAAGCCTCGGTGGAGCCATCCGTGGGATACCACCCTTCCGGTACCGAAATTCTAACCGCGAGCCGTTATCCGGCTCCGGAACAGTGTCAGGCAGGCAGTTTGACTGGGGCGGTCGCCTCCTAAAGAGTAACGGAGGCGCCCAAAGGTTCCCTCAGCGCGGTTGGAAATCGCGCGCAGAGTGCAAAGGCACAAGGGAGCTTGACTGCGAGAGAGACATCTCGAGCAGGTACGAAAGTAGGGCTTAGTGATCCGGCGGTTCCGAGTGGAAGGGCCGTCGCTCAACGGATAAAAGCTACCCCGGGGATAACAGGCTTATCTCCCCCAAGAGTCCACATCGACGGGGAGGTTTGGCACCTCGATGTCGGCTCATCGCATCCTGGGGCTGTAGTAGGTCCCAAGGGTTGGGCTGTTCGCCCATTAAAGCGGTACGTGAGCTGGGTTCAGAACGTCGTGAGACAGTTCGGTCCCTATCTGTCGCGGGCGTAGGAGACTTGAGTGGAGCCGTCCCTAGTACGAGAGGACCGGGACGGACGGACCCCTGGTGTACCAGTTGTTCTGCCAAGAGCATTGCTGGGTAGCCACGTCCGGACGGGATAAGCGCTGAAGGCATCTAAGCGCGAAGCCCTCCACAAGATGAGGTCTCCAGCCTACACTCGTGTAGGGTAAGACCCCAGATAGATGATCTGGTTGATAGGCCAGAGGTGTAAGGAGAGCAATCTCTTTAGCTGACTGGTACTAATAGGTCGAGGCCTTGACCTCTTTCTAACTAACTCAATGTGTAGTTTTCAAAGAACAAATCTAAAACATATTTGATTTCTAGCCCGGTGAAAATAGCGGAGGGGATACACCTGTTACCATGCCGAACACAGCAGTTAAGCCCTCCTGCGCCTATGGTACTGGGAGCGAAAGCTCCTGGGAGAGTAGGTCTTCGC
>NZ_NIQC01000056.1 GCF_002216005.1 Natranaerobius trueperi | reverse complement strand
AGTTTACCTTGTTTCATCATTTCTCTTACTTGCTTTTTGTCTATTAAATTCATAACGGTGCAAACCTCCCATTCTATTTTTATTATACATCATTTCGGAAGGTTTACACCGTTTATTTTACACTCTCTAAATTAAAGAATAGGACGGCAGAACAGCCGTCCTATTCTTAATTTGAACCATGACAAGATTCATACATTCTTTCTAGCTCTTCATCTGACATATTTAGATGATGATCTCATAAAAGGAAACATTTCTTTAAAGTTTAATTCTTCACTGGAATTATCTACTTGTGCAAATGCTACAGTTCCTACAGTCATTACTAGTAAAACTACTGAAACTATTCCTATCACTTTTATTCATACTACTCCTCCTTTCTAGAGTTGTCATTCTTCGTTTTTATTTACCTTGTTTATCGTGGTCGTGACTCCTACGACACGAGCAACATTTCATAAAAAACATCATCCCAACTAAAAGAAGGGGACACAGTAGAATTTCGAAGTTAACAGATAACATCAGGCATTCTTTTCTTACCTCCCGTTTTTTATGGTTCTTATGATTTTTTACACTATGATTTTGGTCACGTTTTTCTTGTTTTAAATCACAACAATCTAATTTTTTACCCTGATTTGCTTTTTTAGTTTTTTATAAACTTTTGGATAAGCTTTTTCATTAGAAACACCTCCAAATGTGGTGAAGACACAACTACTAGGTCGGTATATGGCAATTATCTCTAACTTTTATGGTTCTACCGGCTTAGTATGATTTTGTGTTTGGTCATTGTCATAAGATGGAGTAATCTTAGCTTTCTTTAATCTTTTTCTATATTTGTTGCAATTCTTCCATCCTCTAAAATAATTAATACAGTACCATCTATAATTCCAGCTACATCATCAACTACACTCTCTCTAAGTCCGTCTTTATAGATAACCCCCTCCCAAATTTCATTTGAAATTTATGATATGCCCCAACTTGTAATATTTAAACAAAGAAAGGGACTGAAATTAGCACTACCTGTACCTAAATCAGTTTCACCTATTAATAATTGAAAGAGTCGTCACGCATTATCTTGACTTTAGTCATAAGAAGTGGCGACATCTGTTGGATGAAATAATACTTTATATCTCTTGGTAACGCCTTTTAACCTATTTCTATATCTTGACATATGCTATTATATAATTGTGTGGTTGCATCTAGGAGAAGTTACTTATGAAAGAGAATATGTTTATAATACCTAGTATCATATAGTCTAGTGTACTAATTAACACAAGATACTATAAAAAAAGTCCAATATGGTTAAAGCATTAAAGGGTGTTAGTGCAAAGCTATTATTATAAGCTGACCAGAAATAAAACTAAAGCTTAGGGATAGACTCTTATGGAGTCCTAGCTACTTTATAGCTAATGAGAAGATTTTAGTGAAAAAGATTTCTTGAATAAATTATTTTCACATATATAAGCGAAAACCTAGTTATAGTTAGTGAAGATATTGGTCAGAATTTTTCGGTCTGAGAAACAGGAAATTCTAGTAGTAATACTAGAAGCTCGGTTCACAATTTTTCCACAATATTTTATCCTAGTAGTAAACTTAAGGGAGGAATATTTTATGAATAAATGGAATGAAGTTACTAAATTTCATGGTCATGAATGTCCAGGTCTTGCTATTGGATATCGACTAGCTCTAGATGCTCTTAAAATACTAAAAGTTGATAAATCGGTAGACGAAGAATTACTAGCAATAATAGAGACTGACGCATGCGGAGCTGATGCAATACAAGTTTTAACAGGTTGTACTTTTGGTAAAGGAAACTTCTTTTTTAAAGATTTAGGAAAACATGCTCTTACTTTAATATCTAGAGATAAAAATCAAGGTGTTAGGTTAGGACTTAAATATGGTGTTTTAACCGGAAAAAATCGAAATGATAAGATTGACAATATTTTTAGTCTTTCAACAGAAAAGCTATTCACTATTAAATACTATGATTCCATAAATGATAAACCTGATAAAGCAGTAATTAATGAATCTTACCAATGTATTAATTGCAAGGAAGCTGTCATGAAGACGCGTACTAAAAATAAAACAGGTAATACCCTTTGTATAACCTGTTCAGAAAATTAAAAAGAGGAGGCGGATTATGCCTAATAAATTAGCAAAGTTAATTAGCATTCTCACTGTTGTACCAATGATAGCTCTATTAGTTATCACTTTAATCTATCTCAATTATAGTACATTCTTTAATAATAGTTTAAGTTGGTTCTTAATGTCTAATCTTTTTTTAGTAATTATTCCTCTTTCAGCTTACATTCTAAAAAAATATATTCCGAAATATAATATTCAAGGTAGAAAAGGAGAACGAAAACTCGCCTTTACCATGGCAGCTTTAGGACAAATCACAGGCGCCGTAACGGTAGTTTCATTTGATGGTCCACAAGGTGTGAAACTTCTATTTTTAACATATGTCTTAGCTGGTCTCATATTAACTACTTGTAATACACTAATTAATTATAAAGCAAGTGGACACGCCTGCGGAGTTGCAGGTCCCTTAACATTTTTAAGTTATTTTCTCGGAAGAACCTACTTATCCTTATTTATTTTATTACCCATAGTATTCTGGGCTAGATTATACTTAAAAAGACATACTATAGGGGAGTTATGTTTAGGAGCTATGATAGGAATTTTCGCTACTATTACTGTAGTTTACTAAAATTTAGCAGGTCTATTTAAAAGGAGCATATTTCTATGCTCCTTTTAAAATATTCTATAGTTTTTTGTAGCAAAACCACCAGTCTTTACACTCTATTTCATTTGATTCAGCCTGTTTCATCCTATCTTTAGCCTCTTCCTCCGTGCTTGCAGGTGGAATAATCGCTTTATCAGCAAGGATTGGATTATTTGGCCAATTCTCAGGAAGTGCAACTCCATTCTGCTCATGAGTTTGAAGAGCTTTAATTGATCTTAATATTTCATCAATATTTCTACCTATTTCTTGTGGATAATATTTAATTAATCTCAAAATCCCTTTATCATCGACTACAAATACAGCACGGACAGTATTTGTACCCTTATTTGGATGAAGCATTCCTAATTGTTTTGATACTTCTCCCATTTCATCCGCAATTACTGGGAAAGGAATTTTAACTTCAAAATTCTCATTAATCCATTCTACCCACTTTATATGTGAAAATACCTGGTCCACAGATAATCCTATGAGTTCTGTATTTAATTTCTTAAACTCTTCACTTTTCTTAGCAAAGCCAACAAATTCAGTTGTACAAACTGGAGTGAAATCCCCAGGGTGACTAAATAGGACAAACCATTTCCCCTCATAATCTTGAGGTAATTTTAAAGTACCATGCGTTGTTTGAACCTCAACATTAGGAAACGCCTCTCCTAATAATGGCATTCTGAAACTTTCTTGATTTTGCATACGACCTTCCTCCTTTTTGTTATTAGTAACTGTTATTATTACTATATCAAGTATATCTACTTTAGTCAATAGAGTTTTAAAATTTATTGTATAAACTTTAAATTCTTCCATAACTATATATTTCTAAAAACACAAAATTCGAACTTAACTATTTCCATTTATATACATATATATGATAATATATATAGGAGTAACTAAAGTGATAAAGGAGTGAAGAGTTATGATAGAAACAAAAGAACGAGTTAAAGACTATATCAGTTCATTTGATTTAGAGGTTATTGAGTTTAATGAGGGAACTACTAAAACTGCTCAGATGGCAGCTGAACAATTAGGGGTAACAGTTGGGCAAATAGCAAAATCTATTTTATTTTTAGTAGATGACAATCCAGTATTAGTTGTCACTAGTGGTGATGTTAAAGTACATACTAGTTCATTAAAAAAAATATTAGGAGCTAAACCCAAAATGGCAAAACATGAAGAATGTCTACAAATAACAGGATTTTCACCCGGTGGGTTATGTCCCTTTGCTCTAAAACACCCTGTAAGTATTTTGATAGATGAAAGTATGAGAAGGTTCGAAGTTGTTTATACTGCAGCAGGAACTGCTAATACTGCTGTTCCTATAACAATTGACAAGCTAGCTACCATTACTAATGGAGAGTTAGTAGATGTTTGTAAAAAAAATGATTAATGCATAGTTTAAATCGAGTAGGAGGTAGATAATTAATTTATCTACCGACCTCTCACACCACCAAGCATACCGTCCGGTACTTGGCGGTTCAATGATTTAAGTGCAGTACCTCGTATCTTTTGGATATGTCATCATAT
>NZ_NIQC01000055.1 GCF_002216005.1 Natranaerobius trueperi | reverse complement strand
CTTCTTCAAGCTGTACAGGTGCTTTACACTTCTTAGCGTGCTCTATAAGTTGTGAGAAGTCTTTTTCTCCACCTTCTTTTCTATCAGGAATATGAGTTACATCATCAAAACCAACTACTCCTGTAGTATATACTCTATCTTTGTAAGAATTCTTTGGTGGAACTAAACAGTTAGTAGTCATAAGAATTGGACCATTGAACTTTTCAAACTCTTCAGTTTGCTGCCACCAAGCATTACCATAGTTACCTACAAAATGATCATACTTTTTAAATGCTGGATAAGCATTAGCTGGTAACATCTCACCATGAGTATATACATCTACACCAGTACCTTCGGTCTGTTTTAATAATTCTTCCATATCTTTTAGGTCATGACCACTGATTAAAATACCGGGATTATTCCTTACACCGATATTAACTTGCGTAGGTTCAGGGTGACCATAAGATTCAGTGTTTGCTTTATCTAGTAACGCCATAGTATCTACTCCATATTTACCACATTCCATAACAAGTCCTACTAAGTCATCCTAGGCAATAAAGTAAAGATACCTTTAATCTCAACTTTATTAGGTAAAGAAGATATTGACGAGAAAGCACCGGATGCAGCTACTTGGTCCACAGAAGAAATTAAGAACTTTCATAAAAAAGGTGAGCAAGTTGGTATTATTTCTTCAGATAATGAAGATAAACACTTAAACTATCATCAGTAGTAGCAGCAAGACCTTTATGCATGAAATCAAAGATTTCATCATCTTTTTCATTTAAAGTATAAGCATGATGTGCATATGCTGCTAAACCTTTTAGGCCGTAGATTAGTAGCTCTCTTTTAGCTTTGGTTTAACTTGTTCTTTTATACTTTCTCGAACTGCAAGAGCTTCTTTAATTTTGTCTATAAAATATTGATCACTAAAGTTTACATTAGTGATAGTTGTAAATAAACTATCCATAACAAATCTATCTACTTGTTCGTCTTTTATATTAACTTCTCGTCCTTTATCTGCATACCAGGATATACCTTTTGTTATATGAATTAGTAAATCTTGTAAGTTTGCAAGCTGATCAGTTTTACCACAAATGCCTTTTTTAGTACAACCTTGGTTTTTAGCGGTTTCCTGACACTGAAAACAATTCATTGACATATTTTCATACCACCTTCTCAATTGATTTGACTTTATTTTATCTATTTTTTAGAGTGGGTTCTGTAATCTATATCACAAATAAAAATAATGTATTCTTTTAATGGTGGTAAATAATATAAAAAAACCGGCCTTTAAGGTCTGATAAGGCCGGCATGAAACTTAGTAAGTTATTCTTTTCTTACTTTATAAAATAAATTAACCATATCTTCTTTTGCACCTAATTCATTTATTTTATATAAATACTTTAAAAGGTAAAGTAAAATCACATGTGAAAATAATGCAAACATAAAAGTTTCAGTAAGACTCCAATTTAAAAAAACAATTTGTTCATTGTTATAACTTACATAATTATTAAAAATTGTAAATAAAACAAATACTATTAAAATATGTACCTGATAATAAGGATATTTAAGTAAAAAATAACCATATAATTTAGTTACTGCAAACCATGATAAAACAAAAAAAATAGGTATATCAAAAACTGGCAATAGTGGAGCATTATAATTCCAAAGGTCAAGTATATTAATAGCAGTATACTGCACAACTAGTGTATATATAATTCCAGCAATAACAGAGTAAGGAACTAATTTTCTAATATAATTTACTGGTATAATAAATATTACTAATGAAATATATGCAGCGGCCTGTATTAGCCAATATAGATTCATACTGAACCCCCTAGAAAAGATGATGCTTTTTAGTTATTATTTCCGAGTTAAATTAATTTATTTATATTTAACTCGGAATACTCTAACACCACAGACTATAAATAAAAAACCAAGAAACTAGCATTTTTATGTCTAGCTTCCTGGTTTACAAAAATTCAACCTATAGCATCAATATCACTTAAATCATAATACAAATGATACATAGTAACAATTAAGAAAGTTATTATACTAGTGTTAAGTACCGGTATTATTATAATAGATATCACTAAAGGTAGATAAAAATCTAATACCCAAGATATAGACAAAGTAATGAGACCTACAATTAAAAAACTTACTAAATATGATAAGACTTTTGTTTTTTCATTACTTACTATATCTACAGCAAAAGTAATACAATCTGATAAGGGATCTTCTTTAGTTCTTTCTAATATTTCAAACTCCACGAATAAAATATAAAATGAAACTACCCAACCCACTAAAGTGAGTATCCCCTCTATTAATGGAGTTGGCTCTAAATTAGTAATAAGAGCTATAAAAAAACCTAGTATCCCTAAAACTGAACCAACTACTAATAACAATAGAGTTATTATAAGTAAAAATGTCACTATTCTCCAAATATAGTATTTTCCATATCTTAAAAAGATATCTAGATCAGGTTTTTGATCATTTTGTATAGACTCTCTCACAATCCCTAAATAGGCAGGGGTCATAAATACTATTACAAGTAGAGAAACTACCAAAGGGATAAACCCTATATCAGTGTTCATATCACCAGGTACATCTCCAAATACCGGCTGAGCACCAGGTGGAGAACTAGGAAACGTAAAAGATTCTAGATATGCCATAAATTGCGTAACCCCCGCACCAAAACTAAAAAAACCACCTTCTCTAATTATCATAGGTAATGATAAGGTATAAAAGATTATCATAATCACTAAAGAATACCACAATATACCTGGTTTATCTTTTAGAGTTTTATAAGCTCTACCAAAAGCATCGCTAATACTCAATAGCTTCACTCCCATTATTAAAAATTTCTAACACACCTTTTTTTATTTATCCTAGCTACATTAATCTTTAAGAACCTAATCCTTTTCTTTGTTATATTGGTCTTCGAGCAACCTAATTATTTTCTTATTTTGATCTTTAATATCATCTAAATAACTCTTAAGCCAACTTATAAAAATAGCTAAAATAAGTATATTAAAAAGAAAATTAATAAGCCCCATATTAACCCTCCTATTTGACAGCCAGCTAAGGCTGAATCTAAACTTCATAAGTACGTTTTACAGAGAATCAAACAAAAACTTTGTGAATTCTTTGGCTTCGTCTTTTCCAAAACCGTCTTCATAAGTGTAATTGACTTGATAGCCACCTTCTTGTCTTGCTACTATTGTCATTAGTCCTTCCTCAACAACTTCCATATAAGGTATTTCTTCCCCATTAATTTCCCATATACCATCAACATTTTCTTCTACTTTTGCTCTCCCATATAGGGGGGAATATCTCAAATTTATAACAGAGGTTCCCTTATATCTACCATAAGGAAGTTCTTGAGATGCTTCTTCCCCGTAATGTTCCTTAATAATTTCATCGTCTTTATATTCATCAATTAATTCATCCTCTTTATTTAATCCATAACTAATCAGTAATTCCGGTGGGGTATCTGTAATATCAGGAGATTCTGCTATACTAAAATATAGAATTGGATAATCTGGATGTGTAGGCACATTATATCCAATTTCATATTCTTTTTCGAGTTCTTCTACTCTAGATTTCAAATCATCAAGTTCTTCATCATTTGGATCACAAGCAACTATAAATATGAATGAAATCAGCAAAAAAACTAAAAAAACAAATCTTATGCATTTCAATAAAATCCCTCCTCATTATTAAGTGATCTACTAAATTAACTATAAACAAACTAATTTGTTGCACCAAAGGTTCCCGACCCTAATTAGTTAGGTTGGTTTATTTTTTATAAAAAAAGCCCCTTCTGACTGAAGGGGAATAATCTATAAAAGATTATTCGAGTGTTAGCCAAAATATCTAGGTCCTAGAGGATGAATTTGATGAGCATATAATTCAAGTTCATCTTTTGATAATATTAATAAACCTTTTTTTAGATTATTTTCATCTGCATTATACTCATTTTTTAATTTTTCAATATCTGTGGAAACTACAGTCTCTCCTTGGTCTGTTGTCATCACATAACACTGAACCTTCTTTTCCACATAAACCCCTCCCTAAAATAAAAGGTTATTTCACTGTATATTTCTATTATATATTATTATTTTATAAATGTTAATATTTAGGAAAAATATCATTAAGGTGTAAGCGTCAAATAGCACCCACATTGATTTAATAAAAAACTCCCATCTCATTAAATAAATAAGTGGGAGTGACTGTTATAATCAGTTTTTGCTATTTGCTTTGAGTTTTTTGCAACTTGCAGTTTTCTGGAAGATATTCTGACCAAGGTAAAAATTTATCTAATTTTTCTTGGTCGTTGATGTCAATCTGAGGTAAATTTTCAAATAAGAACTGTAAATAATTAAATGGATTAAGTTCATTTTCTTTGGCTGTTTCAATAATGCTATAAATTAAAGCACTAGAGTTAGCTCCTTTAGGTGTATTAGCGAACATCCAGTTCTTTCTACCTATGACAAAGGGCTTTATAGACCTTTCAGCTCTATTGTTATCTAACTCTAAGTCGCCATCTTCTAAAAATGTATTTAGTTTTTTCCACTGATTTAGGCAGTAAGAGATAGCTTTTCCAAATGCACTTTTAGGTAAAGCTTTAGATTTTTGTTCTTCTAGCCAGGTCCCGAATTCTTTAAGT
>NZ_NIQC01000054.1 GCF_002216005.1 Natranaerobius trueperi | reverse complement strand
TGATTCATGTTATAATCTTTAAAGACAATTTTATTATTGTTCATAAAGAAGCCGCTCCTTTCTATTGGTTTGTTTGGTCACTTACCATTTTATCAAAAGAGCGGCTTCTTTTTAATATTTATTTAAATGAAAAGGGGCTTAATCCCAAAAGTTTCACTTTTGGGACAGCCCCTTAATTTAGATGGGTTCTCGCATAATAGGAAAACTCATACATCTAGGACCACCTCTGCCTCTAACTAACTCTGAACCCTCGATTTCAAGAACTTCAATGCCTTCTTTATTTAAGATCTCATTTGTTCTTTCATTT
This sequence comes from Natranaerobius trueperi, assembly GCF_002216005.1. Classification (NCBI taxonomy): domain Bacteria; kingdom Bacillati; phylum Bacillota; class Clostridia; order Natranaerobiales; family Natranaerobiaceae; genus Natranaerobius; species Natranaerobius trueperi. The sequence continues at coordinate 5,278 of NZ_NIQC01000054.1, read as the reverse complement.
CTATTATAACAAATCACTTTCCCGGGTTTTATAGCTAATGTATTGGTACTATCTCCCCACTGCTCTCTTGCAGCTGTAATTGGAGTTTGTTCACCTGAATAAATAATTTTAACTGGTCTATCTAAAGATTTTTCTAACATACTAGATAAACTTTCTTCTTTGTTTGAGTCAACACTTCCATGTGAATTTTTTCTTAGCCTATAACAATGGATGGCATCTTTAATCCCAGGATAAAGTAAAAACTTATCATAATCTAGCATAGTAAAGACAGTATCTAAATGCATATAAGCCCTTTTTTTAGGTATTTCTACAACTAATATTTCTTTAAAGATTTCCTCTTGTACAAGTAAATTGTGTGCAAGCCACTCAATAGCCTGTTCAGTAGTTCTTTCACTATAACCAACAATTAAAGTATCTTCTTTTAATACTAAAACATCGCCACCTTCAAGTCCATGAGGCCAGCTCAAATCTTCTGCTAATGGTTTAGATGAAGCAAAAAGTGGATGGTATTCTACTAAGTACTTTAAAAATAGGGTTTCTCTTTTTCTAGACATATTAAACATAGAACTTAGGATAATATCATCTTGAGCTTTAATACCATGATCTCTAGTAAAATACATACTAGGAAGTGGTGATAGATAAAATGGAAAGCTCTCCTTGGTAAGGTCAGAAAAGGAACTCTCTTTTTTTAACTGTTCTACATAATCTTTTCTGAGTCCCTTTATTAAGGTCTTAACAGTTTCAGTTGTAGTTTTGTTCATAAGATAATCAAAAACTGCTTCTCTAGTGTCTGGATTTGCTATATCTGAAAGGTTTAAGTGTTCTGTGATAAATTGCTTTTTTAGATTATTTCTATCTAAAATTTCAGACATTAATTCATCTACATAATAAATTTCAACCCCAGCTTTTTTAAGTGTATCTGAGAAACCATCATGTTCTTCCTGTGCTCTCTTTAACCAGGGTATTTCATCAAACAGCATTTCTTCTAAGTACATAGGAAATAAATATTCTAGTTCTTTACCTGGTTTATATAGCATGACCTTTTGTAATGGCCCAATTTCACTTGTGACCTTCATCAAATCATCCTTTCTTTAAAGATCAACATCTTTTGTAAACTTTTCTTCTTTTGGGGCTGGTGAAATTGTTACATATATTTGTAATGTATCTATTCCAGTATTTACAACTGACATTTTTTCAGGGCCATCTAATTTTATAAGCTCACCTTTAGTTAAGTTTTCACGTGTACCATCTACATGAATTTCACCATTACCATTAAGTATTTTTAGTAGCACAGTACTTTCTCCATGAGTGTGTTCAGGTAATTGTTCTTTACCTGAGATATTTAAAACAAAAGATAGTACATTTGTGTCTTTGTAAATAACACGTTTAGCTACTTTTCCTGAAGGCTCTACCATATAATCAGTTACTGTAAACTTATTCATAAATATACCTCCTAGTTTTTTAGTTTGAATAACTTTCAGATTTTTTAAATAAATATAGCTATAAATCTATTTACTAAGGGAGAACTTACAATGTATGGTAACCTTGATGAGAATAAAAGAAGAAATTTAATTTTAAAAGGAAATATCATAAAAGTAGTTTGGATCCTAACCTGGCCTGTTGGCATCCAATTATTAATTAATAATATGGTAAGAACTGTTGATACTAAAATGGTTGGGTCTCTTGGATCAGATGCTGTTGCAGCAGTTGAAATGTCACAACAAGTTATTATGTTCTTAGCAGTACCAGTTATGGGCCTTGCAACAGGAGCAACAGCATTAGTAGCACGGTACTATGGCCAAAAAGATCAAACAGCTACCCTGTATACTCTCGGTCAAATATTAATTGCGACCTTACTAATAGCTGGTTTTATCACTATTATGGGGATCTCACTAGGTGATCGGATTTTAGGGCTGTTAGGTGCTGATAGTGAAGTTTTAGCTTTGGGATATCAATATTTAGAAGTGTTGTTTATTGCTAGTTTAGTAGTAATAGCTAAGTTTCCATTATGGTCAATATTTCAAGGTTTAGGTGATACAAGGACACCTTTAAAACTAGATATTATAGCTAATATAGTGAATATTATAGGCAACTATATCTTTATTTTTGGTCCGGGTTTTTTGCCAGCCTTTGGTGTAAAAGGAGCTGCTATGGGTAGTGTTTTAGCAAATACTATAATTTTATTGCTAGCAATATCTCATTTAAAAAATAGAGTGTTACTCTTTGTACCTCCAATATTAGAATTTTTAAAAGTTAACTTAAAAATAATGAAAAGATTAATTTCAATTGGGACTCCGGCAGCTTTACATGGTTTTATTTTAATGATTACCAATGCTCTCATTATTGCTATGCTAGCTAGACTTGGTCATGAAGCTCAAGTAGTATCAGCATATTCAATTAGTATGGTAGTATTTGGTTTTGCTACTTTTCCTGCAGCATCTGTAGCTACAGTTGCTGCATCTATAATTGGTATTAGCATAGGTGATCAGAACCTTTCTAGAGCCCTGCAAGGTGGTCGGATTTGTTTTACTTTAGCAGGTGTAATAGTATTTTTTACTGCAATGCTAACATTTATTTTAGCACCTAAGTTTATCTCCTTTTTTGTTGATGATAATCAAGTGATCTATTTAGGAAGCCAATTGCTGCGTATCCTAGCTTTAGTAAAGCCTTTACATGCCATGGGAATTGTATGTTCAAGAGGGATGCATGGTGCTGGTGATTCTAAAACTCCTTTTGTAATAGCAACATTATCTGGATTTTTTGTTAGGATTCCTTTAGCATGGGCCCTTGCATATCCACTTAACCTTGAGGTTACTGGGATATGGTTAGCAATAGCAATAACTCAAATACTTTCCTCGATTATTTTATTAGTATGTTTTAAAAGAGTTATAAAAGAACGTTTACAAAAGGCTATAACTTTATACTAACCATCTGTTAACATTTTTTATAACACCTTTTCCTGGGAAAAACTTTTCAAATATCTTAAAATAATAATATTCTTCTTTTGATTTGAACTTTAAGTCATATCTTTGTGCATCTTCATTAAATTCATCATCAGAAATTTCAGAATCTATAACTTGTTCCATTGTTTTTTCATTACCTGACCCAATTCCAAATTGGGCTTTTTTACGCCAAAGTACTTCACTTGGAAGATCTCCATCAAATGCTTGACGTAATAATAGTTTTTCCATACCATCTCTTGAAATCTTCCAATCACAAGGTATTCTTTTGGCGAAGTTAATTATTTTATGATGTAGAAAGGGCATTCTACAGTTTAGCGAATGTGCAGATGTCATTCGATCAACTCGTTGTAACCCACCGTTATGTAGGCCTCTTAATAAACCTTCTAACGCTTCATTCAATTCAGTATCAGTTTTACAATCTTTAAGATGATGATATCCACCAAATAATTCATCAGCACCTTCACCAGATAAGACAACATCGAATCCATGCTCTTTTGCAAGCTTTGAAACTAAAAAATTAGCAATAGAGCTATTAACAAGTTCAACATCAAAAGATTCTAGATAATAAATTACTTCAGGAAGTACTTCAAACATATCATCTTTATTATAAGTTAATTCTACATGGTGACTTTGGATATATTCACTTACCTTTCTAGCATTTAAAATATCTTCACTATTTTCTGTTCCCACAGCGAAAGTATTTATTTTTTTATCGGTAAGATTTGCCAATGCAACTGCAACTACTGAACTATCTACTCCTCCACTAAGAAAAACTGCAGGATCTTTAGCTTCTTTCCAAGCTTCAGATACAGCTTTTGTCATAAGATAGTTCAACTTAGCAGCTTTTTCATAATAATCTTTTGATCCAGGATCGTCTTTAATATTAGAATGAAACAGTGGAACTGAACTAAAAGATTGTATTCCTGCTTGTTCAGTATAGTAAGATCCAGGAGGAAAGATTTCTATATTATTAAAGTAATCTCGCAAAGCCTTCATTTCTGAGGCAAAGTGAAAGTTGCCATTATCATCAATGGCATAATACAAAGGTTTTCGCCCAAAAGTGTCTCTTGCAACAAAAATTCTATCATTCTCTAAAAGTATAAGACTAAATCCATTTCCTAGATAACTGACAAATTCAGGACCTTCTTTTTCATACAAATCTAATAGTTTGTCTTTAGTAATGAATGTATCATGCAATAATGGCTCACCATCTATAGCCATTATTTTATTCATCTCAGTATTAGAATCTTGACTTGAAAATTCAGATGCTAGTACTTTTTCACCAATAAAATAATCACCTTTTTGGTAAAGGTGTGTATCATCAGGTCCTCTATGATGTAATTTGTCTAACATTTTTTCAACATCTGCTTTATTAAAATTATTTTTAATTGCTACTATTCCACTCATATTAAATAACACCATCCTTTTGTAATAGCAGGATAACAAACCTATAAATAGTTTTTCAGTTATAAACAGTTATTATGTATGTTTATTATTAAACTGTTTTTTATATCAAAATTTTATTCTAGACTTTCATCTTTAGTTAGTTTCTGATAATATATTTTTGTGATTAAGAAATTGTTTTAAAAGGAGAGATAATAGTGTTCAAACGAGGAGAAATTGGTGTCAAACAATTAGTTTATATGGGACTTCTTGTTGCAATTGGTTCTTTATTAATGGTTACAATACAGATTCCGTTTTTTACAGAATTTTTAATGTATGATCCTAGCGATGTTGCTATGTTAATTGGTGGTTTTTGGTTTGGGCCACTTCAAGGTATAATTATGAGTTTTTTAAAAGCTTTAATATATTTGTTTTCTAAGGGACTTGCAGGTCCGATTGGTGCATTAGCAAACTTTTTTGCAACAGCAGCTTTTGTTGGAGTGGCGTCATATATATATCAAAAAGATAGACGGTTTGTTGGAGCTATAAAAGGAATGATCGTTGGAACTTTAGCTATGGTAGTAATTAGTGGTTTTACAAATTATTTTATTGCACTTCCATTATGGGGTGTACCACAAGAAGCGTTGATTCCAACAATATTAACCACCACTACACCATTCAATTTAACAAGAGGAATTGTAAGTAGCTTATTAACAATTCCGGTATATAAACGAGTCAAAAATTTATTAAACTCTATTTAAAAAAGGACAACAACCTGTTGTAACAGGTGTTGTCCTTTTACTGTGTTTGCCCTGCATGGGCGGTAGCTAGGCGGTGAAAGTCCGCTACAGGCTTGGTGGCAGGAACTGTTAGCAAATGGCAAGGGCGTCCATCGTGAGGTGGAGTCTGAAGGAAGCCTAATGCAAAATCTC
>NZ_NIQC01000053.1 GCF_002216005.1 Natranaerobius trueperi | reverse complement strand
TTGATCCATTTATAAATAGTAACTTCCGTTACGCCATATTCGCTCGACAGGTCCTTTACAGAAGTACCTGAGTGATACAAATCTACAACTGTTTTTTTGAAATCGTCACTATAGTTTTTACCCATTATTGGACACATCCTTTCTTACCTCTATTTTATAGACTTAACTAAAATGTGTCCATAAAACTATACTAACACCACGTATAAGAAAATAATTAGGTTACATAAATATCAAATACAGGGGCACAACTTGCAAAGTTTGCCTTATACTTAAAAAACTATGATTTGTATTAACATTCATTATTTAACTACATTTTAGATACCGATTACGATTCTTCCATAATGGGTACTATAATTGGAGATGTTGTCAACTGTTAAATAGTACATTTGATTAGCTTAACAGTTTATTAAAAGATCATAAAGAAAACATAGTCAATGTATCAAAAGATTTAGCCATCAAATAAATTATTAAATAACAAAAACCACCTTTTTATTGGTGGTTTTTACTTTAATATCTAAGAAGTTATCTTCTATATCTAAATAACCTTCTTCAAATTTGAGTCGTTTATCTTCTTGTTCTTTTATTGCAGCAATCATTTCCTGTTTTGTCTCTTTTGAAACTGTATCATCTTCTAATCCCTCTACTATCCCAATCACTAAATCTTTATTTGATTCATCAGACAAGTCCACTTGTAAAGAAAGCTGACTATCTTCTACATTAACATTTCCTTTAAATGAGTCACCTTCCCAGAACTCAACTTCTTCATCAGTTACGTCAACTCCGAAACCTAAATCTTCTAAAGTACTTATTGGACCACTTAGTCCATCAACTATACTGTTATTGTCTAATAAGTCATCAGTTATATTCATTCCATCCTCAACAAGTTCAACCATAGGATCTTCAACTCGATCATAAACGTCCCTTCCTACTTCCATTAAGTCAAATCCAAGATAACCTGCAATTAAAACTACAATAGCAACTATTACAATAAGTTTTAAAGTAGCTTTCAAGATTCTTAAAAAAATCACAATACCTACTACAATTGCTAATAGGATAAAAAACTGATTTAGATCCAACTAAACCGCCTCCTTTTATATCTATCCTATATCATATCATAATTTTTTAAGTATTTCAGGCCTAAAATTCCTCCTAAAATGATTTCTTAAATCGAGTCTGTTAAGTTGTTATGAAAAATAAGCTCACTTAATCGCAAGATTTTAAAAGATTTGGCTGTCATGCGGCATTACTATGTAAAAGCCAAAAAGTCCTAGTACGAATAGAGTAATTAATACCCGCAACTTGAGCAAGAGTAGACTGATTCAAAACATTGCTTGTCCTAACAAAGTTGAAAGCAAAAATAAAAACAGTGATAAGCTTGTCAGCGGACTGGTAAGAGGCAAAGCCTCTACGTTGCTTAACCCAACTTTTAAGAATTTGAAAAAAAGATTCAATTAAGTTGTTAGAGATATCATCTTGAAAAGACTCGACTCTAATGTGATTGGAGTGTGGGAACAAAACTTTAATTGGAGCATTGTAAGCCCAATATCTATCTGTTAGGGTCAGTCCCCAGCACCTCACAAGTCTCAACCTTTCTCGTTACTTGAGGCATACAGCAAGCTACATCCACAACGTGCTCATTCGAGAAATCTTATGAGGGCGGGGCTCGACTCTACTCGGCGGGATAGCTTAACTTCCCATGGAGGTAATCGAAGCCTTCCTCATTAGAGATATTAGCTACTTAAGCCAAAATCCCTATGTGGTTGTCAAAGATCAGTGATTTCTTAACTATCAATAGCATGTCTAACTAACTCTATTGTACAAGGAGGTAGATAATTAATTTATCTACCGACCTCTCACACCACCAAGCGTACCGTTCGGACCTCAAGTAGGCGATCAAAACTAGTAAGGTAAATGTTACTAAGTAATGGGGACAGGTTTCCACCTTGTGGATTACCTCTGGTAGTAGGATTTAAAAGCCCATTTGACATGACCCCACTCTTTAGGAATTTGCGTATGAGTCGTATGGTGGTTTCATTCCTTGATCTGTTCCCTTACCATACTTATCAGCAAGTCATGGTTCACAGTGTCAAAATATTTTGCTAGGTCTATGTCAACTGCATATTTATAGCCTTGTTCGTAGTACTCTTTTACCCTTTTGATCGCCTGCTGGGCGTTACGATTCGGTCTAAATCCAAAGCTATTATCAGAAAATATTGGTTCAACAGGCACTAGTGCCTGTTGAACCATGCGGTCCATGACTGTTGGGACACCAAGAAGCCTTACCCCACCATCAGGTTTGGGTATTTCTACTCGTCTGACTGGCTGAGGTTTGTATCTCCCACTTCTCAGGCTATTTAGAAATTCGTCCTTATTTTCTTTTAAGTATGGCATTAGCTCATCGACTCGGCGACCCCCGTAAGACCTCCCCTTTTAAGAACGGTAAACCCAGGGGAATACCTACCCCTGGGTTAATTACATACAAATAAAAAACTCTAAATCTCAAAACTTCCATTCTTCTAGGATATGTGCCATTTCCCAGAACATTGCCTCGTATTTGCTGCTTATTAGAAATGCCTGTTTCATACTTTCCCATTCTTCCTGGCCAGCTTCTTCAGAAAAATATTCCATTAAGTCTTTGCCCCAATTTGCTAGATCTGCAAATTCTTGAGAAGAGTACATTTCTATCCAGTGTCTGTAAGGATTGGAACTGCTAGTATTCCCTGTTTGTTTTAAATTACTTCCAATTTCATAAAAGCCCCATAAACACGGCAGTAACGCTGCTACAGTAACTCCAACTGTTTCATTAGCAGATGTTCTAACCAGAAAATCCGTATAGGCCTGACAAGTAGGTGATTTACTAAGGTTTTCCAATTCTTCTGTATCAATTCCAAATTCAGCACAATAATCTCTGTGTAATTTCATTTCTGTGTTTAATATTCCATCCATTAAACTGGCAAACATCTGCATTTGGTCTAATTTTCTAGCTTTACCACCAGCTAAAGCGAATACTCGGGCATAGTCTTTTAAATACAAATAATCCTGTTTAATCCAATAAATAAATTTTTCCCTTTCCAAATTTCCACTACCTATTCCTTTAATGAAAGGGTGCTCATGCCAACCGTCCCATATATCACTACCAAATTCACGTAATGTTTGACAATAACTCATAATATCACCTCACTAAATTATAAAAATGTATCAGGGGCATATGTTCAAGATCGCCCATATACACTAAGATGCAAACAGGAAGCTTTGGAATGCGTCGAACCGCATCCATACACGTCGGTCGAGGCTTTCTACTTGCGCAACTACTTATAACTTATAATACAGACACATTCCCCCTCTCTTGCAATTTTTCGCTTGTTAAAGCCGCCATGTAATCAAAGATCTTAACTCTAAAACTCCCTAGATCAGTTGTACTAGAGATACTTTCTTCAGCCAACTCTCCAACTATTCCCATAGAAACAATTCCCGCTATTACAGCTTCCAAGTCATTATCTGAAACTCCGATAAAAGCACTTATCAATATTCCTAGCATACAGCCTGAACCCGTAATCCTGCCTAATAAGGGTGTTCCATTGCTAACTTTAACTGTTGTACTTCCTTTTGTAATTAAATCTGTTTTTCCAGTTGACAATACCATTGTGTTGTATTTTTCAGATAGCTCTGAATTGACCATTTGAATATCCTTACCAGTGTCCAGGGAGTCCATTCCTTTTCCATGGGTTCTACGACCTGCAAGACATTTAATCTCAGCATTATTACCTTTGATACAGCTAACACTGTAATTAGTCAGCAAATCTTTCACTAAGTCCTGTCGACTTTTGATGGCCACGGCCCCAACCGGGTCTACAACAATAGGTATTTCTAATCGGGAAGCTTTTTCTGCTGCTAGATAAATCGACTTTTTATGTTCTTTGTTTATTGTACCGATATTTATATAAAGTGCTTTGGCGAAGGGTACAAAATCAGATACTTCTTCTTTACTCTCACACATGGCCGGTGAAGCACCGGCAGCCAATGTAATATTAGCGCAATCATTTATTGTGACATGATTAGTAATAGCGTGGACTAAAGGATTTTCTTGTCTAACAAGTGTTAGATAATCCCCTAATTTAAAATTAGATTTGAATGAACTCATGCATTAGATACCTCCCCTTCTAGCAATTATTACTTTGTAATGACTGCAAGAGTACCTTTGAACCTTCACCAATTATAAAACTATTATTAATAGCTTGTGTAACGTATTTTTTAGCGAATCTTATGCTAGTTAATAAATCATTTGTTTTACTCAAATATGCACATATAGCTGAACCCAAGGTACAACCCGTTCCATGAAGACTACCTATACCCACTCTTTCAGCTGAAAATGTGTGATATTCATCCTTCCAAAAAAAGTGGTCAGTAGCTTTCCCACTTGAGTGTCCACCCTTGATTAATACGGATTTTGCTCCCGTTTCCATCAACTTATAAGCGACTTTTTGTAAATCTTTTGAATGTTCAATTTTGATGTCAGTCAATATCTCTGCTTCGGGAATATTAGGAGTGATGATATCCGAGATAGGAATAAGTTTCTCTAGCAAAATTGATACTGCTTGCCTTTCTAGTAGTAAGTCAACGCTTGTGGCTGCCAAAACAGGGTCAATCACAATCCACGGTTTTGTTGGAAAGGAAGCAATGTTATCGGAAACTGTTTCAACTATTTGAGCATTTGAAAGCATTCCCGTCTTTACTGCAGAAATCTCCATATCCTTCGCTACTGACTCAAACTGAGCTGCCACTAAGCTAGGTTCAATGTGAACAGCGTTTTGAACTCCTACAGTGTTCTGGGCAGTCACACCTGTTATCACAGTAGTCCCAAATACCCCTAGAGATTGAAATGTTTTTAAGTCAGCTTGTATTCCAGCACCACCTCCAGAATCAGAGCCTGCTATGCTCATAACAACTTTAGTTTTAGACATAAAATCACCCTCTTTTTTGTATTAGTTATTATAGATGATCAGTCATGGAAATAGATCTGCCTCCCCGGAACCCTCTCTAAGACTACACTCAACCCTATTCCTATGAAAGCGCCAACAATGGCACTCACGGCAAAGGGTGGAACATAGAAGTATATTACAGCCTCATGGCCTAAGACAAATCTGGCAATAAGAACAGATAGCAAGGCGCCAATAATAGAAGTGCCGAATACTTCTCCGATAAACGCCCCGTAAGGGCGTTGCCGGGCTATTTTAAAGCCTATTCCTGCAAGTAAGGCCCCTGCCATACCACCCGGGAAAGCAAGTAAAGTTCCGATACCCAAAATGTTACGTAATAAACCCACTAAAAAAGCAGTCAGAACTGCTGGACCTGGACCTAAAAAAATACCGGCCATTACATTAATGGTATGTTGCATGGGATAAGCTTTAGCGAAACCAGCTGGAAATTATATCAAATGAGAAGTAAAGGTTCAATAGCTATCAACAAAGCCATCAAAGTATTTTACGGACATTATTCTGTAACATCGTAGTCACCTCGCATGATTAAATCATGATAATAAAAAAACTCCCGGGAAGACCGGGAGCCGTATACAACACCATGAATAAAACTAAGCCTACGGCAACCGTTCTCCCTTCGCTGGCACTAACCAGTTCAGGTTCTGGGGTCGGTGTTTTAACCCTCTCAGCCCTTTAGGGCTCCCCCGACGGTATTATAATTCATTATAAAATTTTCTTTATAAAGTTTCATAATATAAAGATATCACATTCGGTGATTTTTGTAAATTAAATCATCCCGACTTCAGCTATTTAATTCTTTTTACACTACAGGAGTAGTTGGTTTTGATGATGTAACTCATATTCCTGATAGAAAAGAAGGTGGAGAAAAAGACTTCTCACAACTTATAGAGCACGCTAAGAAGTGTAAAGCACCTGTACAGCTTGAAGAAG
>NZ_NIQC01000052.1 GCF_002216005.1 Natranaerobius trueperi | reverse complement strand
TCATACATCTGCCACATTTACACCGTGGGGTTCGGGTGGTATTGGACTTTGTGTTGATATGCACACTCATCCACCCCACGTATGCCTTGTATGTGGTTTCTATTCGTCAGACCGAGAGTTTGCATTAAGCTTCCTACAGACTCCACCTCGCGATGGACGCCCTTGCCATCTGCTAACAGTTCCTACCACCAAGCCTGTAGCGGACTTTCACCGCCTAGACACCGCCCATGCAGGGCAAACATATTAGGGGCTGTTATAAACAGCCCTTTTTTAAGTTCTTTTAAATTTAGAATAGATTCTTCCCAAAACTCCTTTAGAAGATAGTTTAACTGCATGTATTGGACAAAGTTCATGACAACAAAGACACTCAATACAAGCTTGCCCCTTGACCTTAAACTGTCCTTGTTTACTAATTTCTATTGCATCAACAGGACAGTTCTGATGACATAGACCACACTTACTACATTTTGATTGGTTTATTTCAGGTATCGTACCTAATTGCCCCATCAGTGTTCGTATTAACCCAGAAGGAACCATTTCTACATAACTAGTTGAGGGATGTTTAAAGTTATCTGGTTTAAATTTATTAACTGTTTTGTTTAACTCAATATTATTAATATCTCCTTGTCCATATCCATTTTCATGTGCTATTTTAATAGCCTTCACTTGCTTTGGTTTAAACCCTATTATATGACTAGCGATTTCATCTAAAGCTACACCATCATCGCTCGCTAACAGTAATCCTAGATCTTTTCTTTTTCCTGCTGAAGGTCCATTTCCCTCCATTGCCCATATACCGTCCATTATATTTAAATCAGGCTTAGTTTCCCAGTATAAATCAGCAAGTAGTTTTGAAAATTCCCAAACATCTGGATAGAGTCTATGATATTCTCTTTTTTTAGTTCCAGGAATTACACCATACATGTTTTTAATAGCTCCAGTAAAATACGTAAGTCCATGTGTTTTGAATTTTGGTAGTGAAATTATAATATCAGCTTCATATATAGATTTAGCTATATAAATTTCATTAAAATTTTCAGTCGCCACTTTTACAGCTCCTACTTCATCAAAATTTAGTATGGTTCCCCCCCCTCTTTGTGTTGCTTTTTCTATTTCTGTTAACTTAAAAGCGTGTTTTGTCCTAGAACCTTTAGTCGTTACTCCCCCTGACGAGTCTCCAACTACTGGATAAGCACCTAGTTCTCTAATCATTTCACACATAACTTGGACTATATTAGGATGAGTTGTAACAGCCTCTACAGGTTTTTTAGGGCTTAACATATTTACTTTTAATAAAACGGTATCTCCTGTATTAATATAGTTAGATAAACCACCTATATAATCTAGAACTTCTTCTAAACCAGATCGTACAATTTTTAAATTATAATCAAAAATGTTTCCACATATTGAAACTTTGGCTTTATTTATCGACAACGTTAATCACACCTTGTTATTTTAAAATCTTTTGTGATAATTATATCAAATTTCTTTTCAGAAAATAAATAAATTATGCTAAAATAGAGGACGAGAATCTTGGAGGTGATTAAAATTAAATCAAAGCAACTACAAATCAACAAAGAATTTTTTATTATGTGTATTTACATGTTGTTACTAATCATTGCAGGTTTTTTCTTTAGTTTTGATGAAGGATTGTTTACAGATCTAAGCAAAATTTTTCAGGTACCAGGTGTACTAATTACCGATTTCTTTGTCATTGGAAGTCTTGGAGCAGCTTTAGTAAACGCTGGTTTAGTAGGGTTAACAGGCCTAATTATAACTCTTATATCGAAAGTCCCTGTTAGAGGACCTATTATAGCTGCTATTTTTACCATGGCTGGATTTTCTTTTATGGGGAAAAATATTATCAATATCTGGCCAATTTTCTTAGGTGTTTGGCTATATTCTAGAGTTAAAAAAGAACGTTTTAGTAATTATCTTCTAAATGCTTTATTTGGTACAGCCCTTGCTCCCCTTGCTTCAAGTGTTTCTATCGGTTTAGGTCTTGGCACTTGGGGTGGATTAGTTTTCGGTATAGTGGGTGGATTTCTTGTCCCACCTCTTGCAAGTCATTTACTAGGAACTCATCAAGGTATGAATTTATATAATATAGGGTTTACGGCAGGTTTTATCGGAACTCTATTTGCAGGACTTTTTCGCGGTTTTGGGGCAGACAAAGAATTAGTTGTGATTTGGGGGGAAGGTTTTAATGAACAAGTAACTATACCCTTAATTTTATACTTCATTTCAATGATTTTACTAGGTTTATTCGAAAATAACGGAAATCTTAAATCCTTTTTTGAAATTCATGAAATATCGGGCGCTCTAGTTTCAGACTTTATTTCCGAAAAAGGTACAGGTGCTACGTTTATTAACATGGGAATTGTAGGTTTAATAGGGACCAGTTATGTACTAATCATAGGTGGAGAGTTAAATGGACCAAGTATAACTGGTATTTTAACTATTGTAGGATTTGGTTCCTTTGGTAAACATACTAAAAATATAATCCCTATAATGATTGGAGCTTTTTTATCTTTACAGTTTTTCCACTGGGCACCAACTGAACCTGGTCCGATTTTAGGGGTGTTATTTGGAACAACCCTTGCTCCTATCACTGGATCATTTGGAAACTTAGCAGGACTTATAGCAGGGTTTTTGCATATGTCTATGGTCATGAACGTAGGATTTCTGCATGGTGGTTTAAATCTATATAATAATGGTTTTGCCGGAGGGTTAGTTGCGACTCTTATGATAGGTGTGTTAAAAAATTTACAATTTGATGAACAAGGAGGCTAATCATGAAAAAAACCAATCAAAAGATAAAAGGAATCTTAGATGAGCTATTAAGTAACTCTTTTAAAGCTGGGGCTACTAATATCGAATCTAAAATCACCTCTAAAGATAATAAACATGTAGTATATGTAAAAGACAACGGTAAAGGTATGGAATCAGATATTTTAGAAAAAGCAAAGGAAAAGTTGGGGCAACCTCGTAGAGATGAGCTTGAAGATTATTATGGTGATCTAGCAGGGATAGCTGCTAGAAATTCAGGTTTAACGATTGTTGGTATGATGATTGATGATTATGTTCTTATATCTGAACCCGGTAAAGGTACAGAAATTACTGTAATAATTGATAAGTAACGTTTACATGCTATTTTCAATATGAGATAATACATTTTGTAAATCTGTAAACTTTTGTTTATTAATTAATGATTGTGTCGGGTGATGTTGTGTGAATCTTACAAATCAAGAAAAAAATATTAGATAGTATTAAACAAGATCCTATGATTTCTCAAGACGAGTTAGCTAGTAAATATCAGTCTAGTCGGTCTACTATAGCGGGGCATATAAGAAACCTTAAGAAAAAAGGCTATATTCTAGGTAAAAAGTATCTCATGGTATGCCATGCCCAAAAAACTATGAAACAGCCTTAGAAGTAGAACAAACTATTAAAGATAATGGTGCAACCCCTGCTACAATTGCTGTAATTAATGGAAAATTAAAGATTGGCTTATCAAAAAATGAAATTGAACTACTAGTATACTAAACTCTTTGATAAAATTATTGTAACAGCTGCTGCTAATAGAACACCCTCTGAACTTCTCAAGCAATTAAAAGAAGGTGGGCGCATGGTTATTCCTATTGGAAATGAACTAATACAAGAATTACAGGTAATAACCAAACAAGAAGATAAGTATGCTAGAAAAAGTCTCGGTAGTTGTCGTTTTGTACCACTTAAGTAGAAATCAATTAGGAGGTAGATAATTAATTTATCTACCGACCTCTCACACCACAAGCATACCGTTCGGTACTTAGCGGTTCAATGGTTTGAGTGCAATGCCTCGCATCAAATTGGATATGTCATCATATCCAATTGATGCGAGGCATTCGTTTGTTAATGACCTTGATAATATCCAACTATTGGCTATCCGCCAATACCCTTTCCGATTGTTTGCCCATTCCCAAGCTTTCCCTTTAGTTATTCCAAGTCGTTTGAGGTTCTTAAACCTCGCACTTATTTTCTTCCACTGCTTCCACAAATACATTCGAATTCTACGTCTAATCCATTCGTTAAGGGCGGGGATTCTATTCTTCATATCTGCGATAGAGAAATAGCCTAACCAGCCTGTGGTGAATGTTTTAAGCTCTTTAAGTATCTTCTGAGTCGATCTACCACGTTTACGACTTGTTATCTGCCGTACCCTGTCCTTGAACCGTTTTACGGTCTTCTGGTGCGGTCTGATTCCAACCTTCCCTTTAACTTTGTAGAGGGAGAAGCCAAGAAACTTAAGTTTTAGTGGGCTCCCAGTTTTGCTCTTGTCTCGATTTACCTTAAGTTTCAGTTTCTCCTCAAGGTACTTTGTACAGCTGGTCATTACTCTTTCAGCGGCTCTCTTACTTTTGACGTAAATAACACAGTCATCGGCGTACCTCACAAATTTGTGTCCCCTCTTTTCAAGTAGGCGATCAAAATTATTGAGGTAGATATTACTGAGTAATGGAGACAGCTTTCCACCTTGTGGAGTGCCTTTGGTAGAAGGGCTCGAAAGCCCATTTGACATAGCCCCACTCTTTAAAAATTTGCGTATGAGTCGTATGATGGTTTCATCCTTTACTTGTTCCCTTACCATACCTATCAACAAGTCATGGTTCACAGTGTCAAAATATTTTGCTAGGTCTATGTCAACTGCATATTTGTAGCCTTGGGCGTAGTAATCTTTTGACCTTTTGATCGCTTGTTGGGCATTGCGGTTTGGTCTAAACCCAAAGCTATTATCAGAAAATGTTGGTTCAAATATTGGCTGTAGTATTTGCACTAGTGCCTGTTGGACCATGCGGTCCACGACTGTTGTGACTCCAAGAAGTTTTACCCCACCATCAGGTTTAGGTATTTCTACTCGTCTGACTGGATGGGGTTTGTACTTGCCACTTCTCAAACTCTCTAGAAATTCATCCTTGTTCTCTTTTAGATATGGCATTAGCTCATCGACTGTCATCCCGTCAACACCTGCTGCACCTCTGTTTTGCTTTACTTTTTTGTAAGCTGAATTTAAATTTCCTGTGTGTAGTAATTTATCAAGTAAACTCTCTGCACCATCTTTCTCACTAGGTTCCAGTGAGTTAGTACTCCGCCGTTCCTTGGTACTCTCTGGTTCCACCATACCCTCGCAAGTGTAGCCTGTTTTCACAGTTTTCTGCTCTCTTTGCACTATCTCACCTTCCCTCTAGTTTAAAAGACTACAATTGTTCGGTCCTTCCCGTCTCCGGTACTATGACCTCTGCTGACTTCTTACGGTTCAACCGTGCATCACTGCACGATTTGTCGCTGTGGGTTGTTGGTTAAACCCTCTTGTCGGCAACCCCCGTAAGACCTCCCCTGTTAAGAACGGTAACTCTCCTCTCATCACCGTAGGGTTCGTGTGGTATTGGACTTTGTGTTGTATGGCACACTCGTCCGCCCCACATATGCCTTGTATGTGATTTCTGTTCGTCAGACCGAGAGTTTGCATTAGGCTTCCTTCAGACTCCACCTCACGATGGACGCCCTTGCCATCTGCTAACAGTTCCTACCACCAATCCTGTAGCGGACTTTCACCGCCTAGCTACCGCCCATGCAGGGCAAACCAATCGAGTAGGAGGTAGATAATTAATTTATCTACCGACCTCTCACACCACCAAGCATACCGTCCGGTACTTGGCGGTTCAATGATTTAAGTGCAGTACCTCGTATCTTTTGGATATGTCATCATATCCAATTGATGCGAGGTATTCATTTGTTAATGACCTTGATAATATCCAGCTATTGGCTATCCGCCAATAACCTTTCCGAGTGTTTGCCCATTCCCAAGCTTTCCCTTTAGCTATTCCAAGTCGTTTGAGGTTCTTAAACCTCGCACTTATTTTCTTCCATTGCTTCCACAAGTACATTCGAATTCTACGCCTAATCC
>NZ_NIQC01000051.1 GCF_002216005.1 Natranaerobius trueperi | reverse complement strand
GCAAAGGTCGTTTGAATAGCATCTAGGACATACAACTTTAGTCATGGATCAGTCTCCTTTCTCCCGGAGGGTTTGTTTTCTGCCTAAAAACATCATAACTCCGGGCGGGAGACTGATTCAAATATCACATAACTTAACAGAACTCTGTCTATAAACTGTAGTTCACCATAGTAAGCTAGTTCTGTAAATAGACGATTTAACATTCCTATTATGAAAACTATAAATATTAATGTAATGGTAGTATAAGAAAGTAAAAATCTAGGAAATCTCTTATTTTTACTATAAGGTAAGAATAATTTGTCAAATAGGCTACCGTGTGGGCAAAAATTTCCCCAAAAAAAGCTCAAAACGATTTCAGCTACTATTATACAGGGCACAACAAGACCTAACCTCGGCCAGAAAAGTCCACCAAAAGCAATAATAAGAGTTAACAGCCAACCCCAATTTCTAAAAAAAAAGTAAAAGTTCTGTTTACTTTTAAAAGTTTTTAGTGTGACATAAAGGAATCCCCTAACTTTATATACCCCCCCAGTGGGTATGGAAACATTACAATTAGAATGGATTGAAAGTCAAGTAAAAAAGACTCACCTGTTAGGTGAGTCTAAATTATTAATAATCATATGGACTTGGATCACTTGATTCACTAGCATCAATTTCATTAAACCATTGAAATTTTTGGGTTGCTATAATAGTAGGGCCAAATTGGTTGTTGTTTGAAACATAAGCACCAGTCCCTAATTGTAAAGGGCTTGCGGAAAGCATATTTTGTCTATGACCTTCTGAACCCATCCACATATCAATTACTGTATCTGCAAATGATAAGTAGGTATCATTTCTTGATGTAGTTTGAGCTAGATTCTCTGCAATTGAAGGGTTATCTATACCGGCTAACCTTCCACGATCTTCAGGACTATGCCTACTATCTTCATGCTCATTATAATGACTAAAGAAATCATGTTTTGCCATACTTATAGAATGGTTCCATGCAGCTATCTCAAGGTTTTTTGAATGTTTTACTGTTGACAAATTATATTCTTTACGTATTTCATTAGTTGCATAAAAAATAGCTGCATTTAATCTAGGATAATCAATATTTTCATAATTAATTGATTCATTTAATAAATTGCTATTCCTAAAATTAGACGCATTATATTGGTTGTAGTGTTCTAATGTCCAATTATCTTCATCTGAGTCTTGTTGATTGTCTTCTTTTGGTTGCTCGTTTTCTTCAAAGTCACCATGAACAGTTACTTTGTTTTCATCTTCATGCCAATTTACATAAGCTTCTAATGCTTCACCAATAAATCTTAAAGGGACCAAAGTTCTACTCTCAATTATTTTTGGAAATACATCTGAATTTACTATGTTATTATTAACAATTATAGTTATTTCTTCTCTTGCTGAAGTTAGAGGATTGTTAATATTTGTTCCTGATTCCACAATTAATACTGACTGAGTAGAACTATCCCATTCTACATATGTATTAAGATTTTCGCTAATAACCCGAAGAGGAACCATTGTTCTACTATCAATAATTTGAGGCGGTACATCTGGTTCAATAGTAGAACCATTTACTTCTAGTGTAATATCTTCTGGTGTAGCCATTACACTAGAACTTAAGACTAACAGAAAAAGTAGACTAAATATAATACTAGATTTTTTTAACATAGACTTAATCAACTCCTTTGTTTTTTTATGTAATTCTATTTTATATTAACTTTAGTAAGCGGTTAACAGTTAAGTTATGTAATTACAGGTAGAATAAACAAAGGCATCTGGAAATTTCCAAATGCCTTTTATTGATCTAATATTCTTTTTAGTTTATTTGAATCATTAACCGGGGAAAAACAGGTGAAATTCTGGCATACATAAGCAGTTGGTTTGTTTTTCACCATATCTCTATTTTTTACAATAGGGGAAATACTTTCTAGTGCACGACTATTTAAATCGTTACTTTTAACAATTACATATCTATCTGGATTAAATCCAGACTCTAGAATTTTTAGCATTTCTTGAGTTAACCTATCTTCTAATTTATCAGTAACGAGTGTGATTTCCTGAGTTTTAGGTGATTCTTTTAGGTAAATTGCCGATAGAAAATGAGAATACGAGATAGGAGACTCGTTAATTGTACCACCAAAAGTTTTAAATATTTTTTCTATGAGTCTTTCTAACTCTTCATCAGCAGTTAACCTATACAATCTAAGAATATTATTAGCAACTACTGAATTTCCAGATGGGTAGGCACCATCATATAACTCTTTAGGTCTAGAAATCAACTCTTCGCTATCATGTCCGTACATAAAAAAACCACCTTCATCTTTATCCCAAAAAAGCTGATACATTTCTTTAGTTATATCTAAAGCGGTTTCAAGATAATCTGGGTGATATGTTGCTTGATATAGTTCGATAATTCCCCAAGTTAAAAAAGCATAGTCTTCTAAAAACCCAGGAATACTTGCTTCGCCGTCTTTATATCGACTAAGAAGCCTTCCTTTAGTATCAACTAAGTTATCAACAATGAAACTTACGCAATCTTTTGCCTTGTTTACATACTGCTGATTTTTTAAGATACGTCCAGCATAAGCAAGTGCAACAATCATCAATCCATTCCAAGATGTTAGTATCTTTTCATCTCTAAAAGGACGAATACGCTTTTCACGTTCGTTAAAAATTAATTCTATTTCCTGGGAAAACTTACTTTTAGACAAACTTTGATTAATTAAATTTGGTATGCTTTTACCGTTGAAATTACCCTGTTCCGTTATGTTAAATTTTTTGCAGAAATCTTCACCCTTTTTTTTCCCTAAAATACTTCTTATTTCTTGGGGTGTAAATACATAAAATTTACCTTCGACCCCTTCACTATCTGCGTCTTCTGCAGAGTAGAATACTCCTTCTGGAGAAGTCATATCTCTTAATACATAAGTGAAAATTTCTTCAGCTACATTTGAATAAAAAGAATCTCGAGTTAGCTCAAAAGCTTCTAAATACGCTATAGCTAATAGTGCATTATCATAAAGCATCTTTTCAAAATGGGGTACTAACCATTTTTGATCAGTAGAGTATCTCGAAAAACCGTAACCGATATGGTCGTAAATTCCACCACTATACATTGCTCTTAACGTTTTTTCTACCATGTATAAAGCATTCTTTTTTTCTGTTAAATTGTAATAACGTAAGAGAAAAAACAAATTATGTGGTGTGGGGAACTTAGGTGCTTTACCAAAACCACCAAATTTAAAATCAAAATTATCCTCTAGGTTTTGATATCCTTTATCTAGTGTACTTTTAGATACTTCTCCTGAAGTATTTTTATAGAAATGTGATTCTATGGCTTCAGTAACATCTTTACTAATACTTGTTAACTCTTCGCGATCATTTATCCATAAGTCACTAATTCGTTCTAAAAGTTGTATTAACCCTGGCATCCTCATTTTACTTTCTTTGGGAAAGTAGGTACCTGCATAGAATGGTTTTTTATCATGGTCTAAAAATACTGTTAATGGCCATCCACCTTGACCTGTCATAGCTTGACAAGCTGACATGTATATAGAATCAATATCTGGTCGTTCCTCTCTATCAACTTTAATTGAAATAAAATTTTCATTTAAAATTTGAGCAACTTTTTCATCTTCAAAAGATTCTCGTTCCATAACATGACACCAGTGGCAAGTTGAATAACCAATGCTTAAAAAGATAGGTTTATCTTCTTCTTCGGCTTTTTCAAAAGCTTCTTTACCCCAAGGATACCAATTAACTGGGTTATGGGCATGTTGTAATAAATAAGGTGACTTTTCTTCAATTAATCTATTTACAGTGTTTGGCATCTTATCACGCTCCTTTCAAATTAGTTATTGATATCTAGTATTTGGATTAAGACGGTAATTAATACCCAAACGGTCTACTCAAACGTTGATATTATTCAAAAAATATTTTAGATAAGTAAGAAGATTAAGTTTTTTAGGGATATGTGCAGTACTTCTCTAACTACTATTCCACCTACCCCAGTCAAATAGACCCATCACATCTTCAATTTCCGGGATGTTAGCATCTCTTGCACCTGATTAAAAAGTTTTTTCATTACATGGGGAGTAATAATCCAAGTATCAAGACTTTTATTATCACGGTTACATATGGATTTGGCCCCCTGGTCAACATAATTGGGTCAAACCTAAAAACCTTGGAATATATACCCACCCTCTAACACTCATTAGTGAAAGGAGTGTTAGTAGTTTTTCCACTGCCACTATTTGTGCCTGCTATTACGATTCATGGTATTTTAGTCATATGTTTTCACTTCTTTCTATAACAAATTTCTTCTTGTGCAATCCTTCCTAATGGTAATGATAGTTGCTTAAATTAAACTCAAATAAAGAAGTTTTAAGGGTAAATAATCAGAGGTATAACCATATCAAAAAAATTGGGATATTTTACATTACAGATGATAAATAGAAACCAGGAGTAAAGTAACCAAGAGCAAAATATAAATAATATTTAAAAAATATTTCCCAAAATCAAACCACTAGCATATTATACAGCAAAAGAAAGCTTTAAGGAGGCTTGTTATTAAATTACATTTAATGGGTGGTAGTAGAGGGAGGTTAACAAATAATAATTAGGGAGTGGAGCTATGAAAATTACAGTTATAGGTGCTGGAGCCATGGGTTGTGTATTTGGAGGGCATCTACAAGAAGGTGGTAATGTAGTAACAATGATAGATATCTGGGAAGAACATGTTAAGGCCCTTAACGAGAAGGGCTTGAGTTTGAAGGGAGCTAGTGGCGATCGAGTCATACCTATTAGTGCCCAAACAGATACTACCGGCATGTCTGAGCAAGATTTGGTTATAGTTCTTGTAAAAGCATCAGTTACTCAGAAAGCTTTAGAGTCAGCAAAAAATATTATAGGTCCTGAAACAATTGTATTGACAGTACAGAACGGAATAGGTAACGCAGAAAACATTGCTGAAGTTATAGACGTGGAAAAAATTATAGTTGGCACAACAGCAAATGCTTCCGAGCTAACAAAACCTGGTGAGGTAATTCACCATGGTCAAGGAGAAACAGTTATCGGTAAATATGAAGGAAAATTGACTGATAGAGATAAAAAAATAGCAGAAGAGTTCAAGAATTGTAAACTTGAGGCTAAAGCTGTTGACAATATTATGAGTATTGTATGGAGTAAGCTTATCCTAAATACAGCGGTAAATGGGCTCTCTGGTGTATTACAAGTCCCATTAGGAAAGCTTTACGAATGGCCAGAGACAAGAGAATTCATGAGGGATATAATAACTGAAACAGAAAAAGTGGCTAATGCAAAGGGAATTGAAATTCTACATGATGATCCATATGAAAAAGTATTTACTATTTGCAGAGATAAGGCCCCTGGACATTATGCTAGTATGGCTCAAGATGTTTATTGGCAACGAAAAACTGAGATAGATGTAATAAATGGCACAATTGTGGAAGAAGGTAAAGCAAATGGAATAGAAACTCCCGCAAACACTGCCATAGTAAGAATGGTTAAAGGTGTTGAGAAAGGTTATCTAAAAGGAAAAAAGTCTGATTATTAAAAAAATTCTAATCAATAAGACTTTTTGGCTGTTAAGTTGTTATGAAAAGTGAATTCTTTTGCTCGTAAGAGTTGAAAGAAATTAAAGTTCGCTATCATGCTGTACTATGCAGTAGCAAAAGGTTCTAGATATATTGAAATAAGAGATACCAACAACTTGAGCAGGTGTGACTTGATTGTCCCAGCACCCTAGAATAGAGTAGAACTTACAGTCGTGATGAAGAAAAATACTTTACAGTTTTAGGGCGAGGGATATTTTCGAGGTTTATTTGACCTCATTTACCTCTGCCCTTACCAAGGGACTTAGGTGCAAACTTACATTGATATTTTTGATGACCATACCTATCAGTACTAAAATTATGAAACTTGTCAGAGTGGTTGTTATTGCATCTAGGACATATACTTTTAGCTATGGGTCAGTCTCCTTTCTCCACGGAGAGTTTTGTTTTCGCCTATAAACATCTTAACTCCGGGACGGAGACTGATTCAAATATCACACAACTTAACAGAACTGAAAATCATGAAAGATTCTCTATGTAAAGGATAAAACCCTGTAAAATTTTGAAAACCCAGAATACAGTAATCCAAATTTGAAATTTTGCTCTTTTAAAAACTAAATTAAGCAGCGTGTTTTTCTCTAGCTTTTATGA
>NZ_NIQC01000050.1 GCF_002216005.1 Natranaerobius trueperi | reverse complement strand
CCTACGGCTTCTCAGAGGGAACTTGCTAAACTATTAAATATATCACCTAGCTATGTAAATAAACTGCTCAAACAAATTGGAAATTCCTAGGTGTTCACTGAAACGGGTCTTTATATTATGGGGTACTTCGTACCCCTGCTTCTGGAAGAAGTTAAAGAGATATAGAAGAGGGCTGAAAAGCTTCCTCTCTTTCATTTCTTTTTAGTTATTTTTTAGAGGATGATATAACAACAGAAGTTTTGCGTATGCTTCAACTAACAAGAAAGTATATACCTTCGAGTATAGTCCCACCAGCTAACCATCTAGCACTAAACCTTCGGGAAGTGGTAGAGATTGTCCTCATGCGTGACGTGGCGACCAATCGTTTTTAAGAATCCAATTACCTTGCTTATTATTAAAACCAATGTGAGCCAAATGTGCGCGTCTCATAACAAAACAAACCCTTCGCGCCGATATGATCCGGCTTAAATATTCTTCAAACATATAAATTTTAGGGTGCTGGTGCGGTGAAATGTCCGATTAAAGAAAAGTCTGAACGCAAATATGAGTTATTTTTTTTCCTAAAACCATTTAAATTTAAGCTTGTTGATTATTCATTATTCCTTTGATAAGAAATATTAAACTTATTGTAAAAAGAGTCAGAGATGTAAATAGATAGAAATGATTTGTAAATAATATAAACTTTATTATATAAATACTAGCAAATATTAGTGAGTTTATAATATGACCAATAAAATCTTTTGAGGTTTGATTTTCAGAATTAAAAAAACAATTAACTTTTAATCCATGATGATTTTTTATTATTTTTGGAATTTCAAAAACAAAAGTATAAACAATTAATCCCCAAAATACTCCATATAAATCAAAGTTCATGATCATTCTATCAATTGGACTTATAAAGTTTATAATAGAACTAGTTAATGTGCTTACGAAAATAATAATAGCAGTAATAATTAAAATAAGGAATATATTAATCATGTTATTTATATTTATTTTCTTAAGTCTCTCGGTTAAATCAAATATTATAGTAGCATAAAAAACTCCTAATATTCCAACCACATTTCCTAATAAAAACAAATCAAAAAATATAATATATTCAACTAAAAAAACCAAAGTTATCATAGATATATTTAGAAAATAAAAGCGTCTATTTAATTTTTTATTATTTATTTTATAGATCTTTAAACTTTTGGTTTTGTATTTTATTAATTGGTTTAAACCAAAGATAAAATTATAAAAAATAGTGCCGAAAAATCCCCCGTAAATTATATCATTATTTATTGGCATCAATATTATTAAAATTTTTATCATTGATAACATGAAAGAGCTTTTTATTAGATCAATTAAAAGATATTTTTTGGATTTTTTTTGGTATATATTAGATGTTAACACTAAAATTATTGAGTTAAAAGTTCCTGCTAAAATAGCTAAATATAAACCTATATAATTTATTTCTTTAAGTAAATTTAAAATAAAAAACCACTCCATTCCATTGAATTTTCTATAAATATAACAATAATGTCAAAAAAAGTCACCCCTTAAGGGTGACTTTTTTTATGACATTATTCTATCAAACAACTCTTGAGCAGCGTTTACAGTATAAAAGATACCAGCTAGTGCTGCCGCTGCTCCTCCAACTGCCAAGCCAGATTTTGCGGCAGCTGCACCAAGGGCTATACCTAAAGCGATTGCTACAAGAACACTAATTGCTGCAGCTGTTGTTTCAAGAGCATTATTAATAAAGTCATTCCAATTAAAACTATCTTGATTGTCAGGTTCCGTTTCTACTGAAACTTTAAAATAAGCTCTATCTAACGTGTTAAGATCGATTTCGCTGTATATGGTGAGTTCTAATCCTTTACTAATAAATAAGCTCATTGTATCAGTAATACTTGAAACGTTTTCATCGAGAAAGAGATCACCAATCTCTCCTATAGTTTCGATGGTTCTAAAATTCACTGTATCTATTCCAACTATAACTTGTTCAAATCCAAATTGTTGTTGGGCAACATTTCGTATAGTATTTAGTTGGTTTACAGAAATATCAAATTCGTTAGCGAATTCGGAATAGGTCCAACTGTTTTTTTCGTCTCCTTGTTCAGATAATATAATAGTGCTGTCACTACTACTACCTAAATTAAAAGTAAAATGAGATTCAGTTGAAATTGAGTCTGTTCTTCCTGCTTCAGTATTAAATGTATATCCCATAAAACTTACATTTTTAGTGATTGACACCTTAAACACTCCCTTTATCTTTTAATAGTAAACCTAACCGGCCGATTAAGGTTTCTACTAAATAAGAAATAAATTAGAGTCAATTTTTCAACCTTAAAACTAAATTTTTTAGAATTTTTTAGGCTCGAATCGTCTAATAGCCTTTATAAGCGCAAAACTTAATTCATTAAAACAATCCTCATCAAACCTGCCATTGACGATACTATGTTTGTATAATAAAGGCTTAAACTCAAAATAAAAATACTCTAAGTTTTCTTTATCCCAGCTTGACCTTTCTTTAAAGCTCTCCAGATCAGCCACGAAGGATTTTTCCTAATTTTATATAAAATGGTAAGTATAAATGGGGGTAAGAATTTTTTTAGAAGTAATTGGTTTTAATTATATAAAGGAGGAGAGTGGTGTTCAGTGATCAGCCAATTTCAACTAACCAAGATTAGCATTATGTTAGGATTAATTTTAGTAATATCTATTACTTATAATGTTTATCAATATCAAGATAGACATATTGATAAAGCAGCTGCTAGTTTTAGTCAAATCCTGACCCAGGGTAGAGTTATATCAGACAATATAAATGGCATAATAAAACAATTAGAAAGTGAAGATCCATCGGTAGAAGATATAAGAGTATCTTGGAGTGAGATTTCAAAAAGTACAGATATAATGCAGGGATCTACTTATTTACTTTCCTATAATCATTCTCGTGAAGTATCTAGTGAGCAATTAGAACTACTAACAAGAACATTGCAAAAATTACACAGAATTGTAAAATATTATGTAGAGATATCAATAGAAAAAACAGATGAAGAGATGGTTTCATATGAACCAAGTGAAATTGAAGATCTTAATCTCATGGTTGAAATATATGGTCGTGACGGAATTTTAAGAGAAAAAATAGATGCAAATCTCGGTACTAACGAAGTAGAAATTGAAGATAATATAATTGAAGTTTTAGAGAGTGTTTATTCAGACTTTAATAATTTACCTTATCATAATTAGTGGGTTGAATTATTATTTAATAAACTTCAAAAGAGGGCTGTGCCCAAAAAGTTACACTTTTGGAACAGCCCTCTTTTGAAGTTACTTTAATACGATTGCTTGTGGGACTTCTCTAGTGGATGTTAATTCCATGGTGCTACATCTTATTTGAGTAGAGCCACCACCATCAAGAAAAATTCCATTAGCATGTCGTCCAGCAATTTGAAGAACTCCGTTATCATCAAGTAATTCTTTGATCGCATCTCTAAAAGTCCCAGGTCTTGCATTCTCAGTGGCTATAAGCCATAATCCACCTGCCGCATCAAAAATGAGTCCAGAACGATTTCTTGAAAAATTCATATGTGGAAGATTTTCAGCTTCAGCTTGATTTTCCCAGTTAGTATCATCATTTAGTGACATACTTACTCCACCTTGAGCCCAATAATTACTTCTATTTGAAACAATTAGTTCGTCTTTATCTTCCACAACTTGAATAGAATAATTTCCTGTTGTGCCATCCCAAACTAATGTTCCTCGCCCGCCAGCAGGTACATTATTAGGATTGGTATTACCGCCGTTACGAACTTCAACATCATCAACTACTGCTATGTCGGTCAATGTATAATCACTTTCAAAATGTGCTCCATTAATTCCGTACTTGCTTGCTCCATGTAAAGTTTGAACACCAATATCATCAGGTTCTACATTTGAGCCAGAAGTTAAAATATAAAACATTGTGATACCGTAAGATGATGGAACAAAACCGCAATTAGGCATTTCTATCAACTCTCCTTTAAAAAATATTAACCTAACCGGCCGATTAAGGTTTCTACTAAATAAGAGGCAATTTAAGGCTAATTTTTCAACCTTAAAACTAAATTTTTTAAAAATTTTTAGGTTCGAATCGTTTAATAGCCTTTATAAGCGCTAAACTTAGTTCATTAAAACAGTCCTCATCAAACCTGCCATTTACGATACTGTGCTTGTATAATAAAGGCTCAAACTTAAAATAAAAATACTCTAGGTTTTCTTTATCCCCAGCTTGAGCTTTCCTTAAAGCTCTCTCTAGATCAGCCAAAGAAACCCCTCCTAACCTTCTTTTTTTATAACCTCTTTCATGACACTTAAAATAGTGTCGTTGAGTTCGTTTAGTTTGTGTTCTAGACGAATTAAAAGAAACGCAGTTACAGCAATAGGAAATCCTAGATTTGCGATTAACTCGCTAAAACTATCCATTTCAAAAACCCCCTTTCTCTAGTTCCTCCCGTAATTGATTTATAGCAGTCCTTTTATTTTTATTAATAGCTTGTACACTAACGTTTAACTGTTCAGCAACTTCCTTTTCAGTTTTATTTTCAACAAAAAGCATCTGAAGTGTTTGTTGTTGCCTTGGGGTGAGCTTTTCTATAGCCTTGAAAAGCCCTGGATCACTTATAACACTTTTTAAAGATCGTTCTTTTACCTTGTGGTCTATATGATCATCGCTATCAGGAATTAGATTTAGTACCTCATCATTGTTGAGTGTTAATTGATTATTAGATTTAAACTTTGAAAGATTCTTTTTATAATTAAGTGATGTATATTTGATTGTTAACTCTATTAATTTTTTTAGCCGGTTTTCAGTAGACCCCATATAAAGCCCCCTTATTAAATCTAGATACAAATATTATATCGAACATTAGTTCTAGTAAAAAATATAACTTTTTACTTAATAAGAAAATAAAAAACACGACTTTTTAAACTTGAAATCATGAATAACCGAATTTTTTACCTGAATGGTCGGTTTAAAAACATTAATTGATTTTTATAAAAAAATTTACTTTATAAAAAAGTTTAAATTTCAATAAAGTATGGTAAAATATAATTAAGTGGGATAATCCCGCTTAATTTAAAGGAGGTGCTAAAATGGCTAAAAGTATAGTTACTGTAGATGGCAAGGGACGTGTCACGATCCCCAAAAAAGTAAGAAAAGAATTAGATATAGAGGAAGGTGGGGCTTTTTTTCTAAATTACGATAAGAAAGGTGTTTTGCAGCTCACCAAAGCAGTTGAAGATAACCCCTTAGTTGCACTAAAAGAATATAGTGAGAAAGAGTATAAAACTGGGGGTACAAGAAACTTTAGGGAATATATAAAAGAGCGAGAACAGGGGTAAAGCCTATGTCAAAAGGTTTTCAAATTCATACTACAAGGACAGTTGAAAAAGATTTAGACAAGCTCCACTCAAAACACTTTGAGCAAGTCAAAGAAGAAGTTTTAAAGCTAGAAGAAGACCCTTATATAGGAGCCCCGTTAAAAGGTAAACTTAAAGGTTGTAGGAGTATAAATCTGTCTCTCTATGGTTTAGGTGAGTATAGAGTTATATATACTCTTAAAATTGCAGAAAAAGTTTGTTTAATTTTTTTTATTGGTTCAAGAGAGAATGCTTATGAAGAAGCTACTCGTAAGGTTGAAACACTTAAAAAGCAAGGGTTAATATAAATGTTTTTTAAAATTAATAATTGGGGTATCCTGCATCTAAATTACAGCACAAATTTTAGATGCAGGATAAGGGGTGACCGGCTTATCACAACACGAGCTGAGCAAAGCCCAGCTGTTATAGAAAATTTATTTGTTGTTGTTTTGTTGTTGGCTTTCTTAAAATCCTTAAATTATATTGTGTAACTACGAAAATCACCGTAATTACGGTGATTTTTTTGTTGTCCGAATCAAAATCAGATAGGGTAGCATTTAAGAGTATTTAAGAGTTTGACCATCACTAATTTTAAGGTGTTTCACGGAAAGCTAATTTGCTCTCATCACCTCTCAGGACTTGTGGTTTTAGGGGATTAAAGAAATTTCTTAACATAATGTCTCTAATCGGACGTTGATAAAATTTTCTATGTTTTTAAAGAACCATTCAGGTCAAGAAAAAGACCATTCAGGTTTTTGGGTAGGTTTATATATGAAAATGTATAAGTATTTATTAAATATTAAAATTTAGGAGGGAAATATTTTATGAAAAAAACAGCAACTTTAACTTTTTGTTTAATGTTGGTTTTTTCGATTCTCTTATTACCAACTACTGCGGAAGCTCATGATGAATCAGAGGAACTTGATAAAACATTAGTTTATGAATATGAAGCAACTGAAGAAGAAATGGAAGAAGAATTTAATAAACAAGTAGAAGAATTAGAAAAATCTCTAAAAGAAAAGCAAGAAATTGGAGTTGAATATATTGGTGATAAAGAATATGAGAATGAATACGGAGATTCAAAGATGGTAACATTAATCAAGAATATTTAGGTTGGCAGGAACAACAAACTCAAATAGTGGTGAGAAAGTAACCGTACAGTATCGCCATGACTACAGATATGACCTTAAAACAGATATTAGAGATAAATATCTTCCAAACTTA
>NZ_NIQC01000049.1 GCF_002216005.1 Natranaerobius trueperi | reverse complement strand
TAAGGGCCTTGATCTGGGTTACTGTACCTCTTTTTAGTTCATTACGAATAGTATTTGGTGCTCTATTTAAAATTTTGCCAATGGCGTATGGGCTGTAGCCTTGCTTATGTAGTAACTCAATCTGTCCTCGTTCGAAATCATTTAGATGTTTATTCTTGCGGGAAGTTGGTATATTATTAAGGTAATCCATAGTGTGCACCCTTCCTGTAATTGGTTATTTTGTGGTGATTTAATTATATTACAGTTGGGTCCACTATGGGGTTTTTATTTAGTTCAATTTGATTTTACAATTAAGCAATTATTTTTTATGTCAAAGTGGGGGAATTTTCGGTTGACAAATACAGAATTTATGTTGTAAGGCACACTCATCCAACCAAATATGCCTTATATGTGATTTTTGTTCGTCAGACCGAGAGTTTACATTAAGCTTCCTTCAGACTCCACCTCGCGGTGGACGCCCTTGCCATCTGCTAACAGTTCCCACCACCGAGCCTGTAGCAGATTTTCATCGACTAGCTACCACTCATGCAGGGCAAACCATAAAAAAGCGGACCATATAAATGGTCCGCTTTTAGTTACTTTTTTTGGTTGCGGGGGCAGGATTTGAACCTGCGGCCTCCGGGTTATGAGCCCGACGAGCTACCAGGCTGCTCCACCCCGCGTCGATGTTAAATACATTATAACTCAGGAAAAGTGATTTGTCAAATTTATTGTAAGCATGCCCCCAATAACATGTCATCATCACTTGCACGATAACCAGCTGCACCCAATAACTCTAAAATATAATATATCATAAAACCTCCAGATACAATGATTTCTGCCCTCTTCTCAGGTAAATTAAATATTTTTGAACGCTTTCCTAAAGTATAAGAATTCATTGAATATAATAAATCTTTAATATCTTCTTTAAGTAAATATGTACCTTGTATTTCTTCTTTTGTGTATTTAGGTAATTTTTTATAAGCTTGAGCTAAATAAGTAGCTGTACCTCCAACTCCTATTACTTCTAAATGTTTTTTTGTACATAAGTCCAACATATCATCATTCAACGAATCTAATATATAACTTTTAATATCTTCTGATGAATTAATTCTACCTTCATTATCGCCGAAATAATCCAATGCTTTCACCGCACCTATTGCGTAACTTCTAACAAATTTTTGGGGGGCCAATGATATAAGTTCAGTGCTTCCTCCTCCTAAATCAAAAACAAGAGGATTATTATGTTCTGTATTCATTGTTGCACCTAAGTAAGTTAATTCTGCTTCTGATTCACCGTCAACAACTTCTACTTCGATCCCTAGTTCTTTTAATAATTTAATAAGCTCTGTTCCATTACTAGCTTCTCTAACAGCACTAGTAGCAACGACTCTCTTTAATTGGGCTCTATATATATTAATATATCCTAAAAAAGTTTTTATTCCTGTAAAAGTTCTTTCTATAGCATCAGATTCTATTTTATTATTATCTTTTATCCCTTTTGCTAATCTAGTTGTTATTATATCCCTTTTTAATTCTATTATTCCATTTTGCGTATTTTCAATTATTAACAACCTTATGGAATTACTTCCGATATCAATTGCTGCTCTTCTGTTACTATTCATGATAAAAAACCCTTTCACATTTATTTTTTTGATATTTATAGCATGTTCCATATTCATAATCAACTGATTTAGTTGGTAGTTCCATTTTAAAGCAAGCACCCGCATCCTCATGATTTTTTGCTTCTAAATAACCACCAAAACTACGAATTATTTGCATGCTTACTGGTAACCCCAAACCCGTTCCACTTTTCTTTGTTGTGGCAAAGGGTGAAAAAAGTTTATTTATTACCCCATCTGGAATACCAGGCCCACTATCGATAAATTGAATTTGAACAGTTTCATTAAAGTCGTCTAATTGAACTGTTATAGATATATATTTATCATCATAATTTTTTTCTATAGCTTCTAAAGCATTTTTGATAATATTTATAAAAACTTGTTGCAATTTATTTCGATCACCTCGGATAATAATTGGAAATCCACTGCAACTAAAGTATAGATCAGTTTTATTTGTTTCAAATTTAGGTTTTAAAAAAGATAAAGTCTTTGAAAACACTTCACAAAGTGAAATTTCATCTGTTTCTATAGCTTTAGAAGGTTTAGAAAGTTGCAGAAACTCTTTTACAATATCTTCTAACCTATTCAATTCTTCTCTTACAATTTTTAGATACTGTTCTCTTTTATTTTCATCTATTTTATCTGATTCTAATAATTGCAAAAAACCTTTTATAGCACTTAATGGATTCTTGATTTCATGGGCAGTCCCAGCTGCCATTTCCCCAACTATGGCTAATTTTTCAGTCATTCTGAACCTTTCTTCCCACTTCTCCTGCTTTTTTTCTTGCTCTTTTTCTTTCGTAATATCTTTATAAATTCCTGTAACACCTAAAAAACTACCTTCATCGTCATATAAAGGCAAAGTTATCCCTTTAAGAGTTTTAATCTCTCCTTCACTATTCTTAGCTTGTACTTCATAATTAATATACTTTTCCCCTTCAAAAAGTGATTTTTCTAATAGGGAAAAGCATTCTGCTTTATATGTATTACTAAACTCCAATAGTTCCGTATAACTAGTTCCTAGAAAGTCATCTTTTCGAATATTAAAAATCTTTTCTATCCCTGTATTAAGATAGGTAATTGTCCCTGTTCTATCAATAGTAACAATAGCATCAAACAAATAGTCAAATACTCTTTTTGCTTGTGACCGTAACTTTCTTAATTCATAGACACGATTACGATAGGCTTTAGAACTTGTTGTAGTATTTTCTTTTTCATCTATCATTATAACGTATGCTTCTGTATAGTCATTAAGCATTGTCGGAGGTGTTAACTTTAATTCAAGTAACTTATAATTACCTTTAACTTTAATTAAAATGCTTTCAATAGTTTTTTTCTGATGAATTTTATGCAATTGAAAGATATCCCAGAACTTTTTACCCCAACCATAGTTAATATCTTGTACTTCATTGAATAGTTTTCCATCAATATTATCATGTTCCCATCCAAAGAACTCTAACACGTTTCTATTGGCCATTTTAATTTTGCCATTACGATCAATTATTAATAATCCTACTTCAACATTCATAAATATTGGTTCTAGCACTTGTTGACCATACAACAACTGCCCCCTCCTCAGTTAAAAAATTTACTATGAATTTATTTTCTAGTTAAGAACGGAAAAACCTTCAATTTTTTAATGTTTATTTGATAAATTTTAGTTATACTTAAATAAAAAATAGAGCGCTCTATAAAGTGTACCCTTCGTAACTGACAATTAAAAAATTCCTAGGCTGATATCAGAAAATAATCACTGTATTGAACAGGGGTTTCCTGTTTTAAGTTCCATTTGTATCGATAGTTATTGTAATAGCTCATATATTGCTTTATTTTTTGTTCTAATTCTTTTAAAGTTGTACAATGTTTAATATTAGCTTCATCTTTAGCATGGCGTTAACCCACCAATTCCTTTTTCTCGACATAGATTGGCGTGGTTTAAGTTTCTTTACTACTTTTTCCTGAAATCCTAGAGTGAGTATTATGAGTTCCTTGATCCAAATAAATTAAGGCATACTTTGCTTTTTTGAAGTAAAATCTTCTTTAGTCCTCCAAAGGTGTCTATGGCTAAATTAATAGTTAGCCCATCTGATAAATGAGCTAATACCTCACCTGTAGAACCGTCCTTTATGTTGATAAATAAGCTTTGTTTCTAGCCTTCATCATTCGTTTATATGAATTGCTTTCTAATAGGAGAAATAATGCCGTATTTTTTCATGATTCGTCGTTTTAAATTGTAGATAACATTAAATTGACAGCCAGAGTCATTTAAATGTTACGTGAACCTGTTTTACGACGCTTAAAATAAAAAGCTTTTAGGATACTCTCTCTTGCCTAATATTAGTTCTCTTTCACAGGGTATTTCTGAATTTCAACTCTGATATCTCTTAGTCTAGCTATTCCGTCTTTTCGATAAGTAACCCGCCATCTATTAGCTGCAGATTAATCCTAGGTAATACTTTTAAACTAACTGATTTAACATACGGGTTTTCAGAGAACACTTAAATCTCTTTCTCAATATACAGTTTTTTCGAATTTTGCCTCTCATTTTTTGTTAATTATACAAAAAAAGTACCCTAATAGGTAGACTTTTTTTCGTGTCTACTCTATAGGGTACTTTTGTAAGCGCCCTGCCATTTCTCAATTAATCAAGAAAAATGAATTATTTAATAGAATCGCGATTTCCTCGCTTCGCTTCCGTATTTTTTCGTAGATCACGTTGACGCTCATCACTCTCTTTGAGAAACTTAGCCATTTTATCTTCAAATGAAACTAATTTTTCCTTATTTTCTTTAACTCTTCTCAAAGAAAGGCCAATTTTATCTCCGTCAACACTTAAAATCTTAACTCTCACTTGTTCATCTTCTTTTACAAATTTACGAATATCTTTAACATAAGTGTCTGCTACTTCCGAGATGTGAACTAATCCAGTTTCACCTCCCGGCAATTCAACAAATGCTCCAAAGTTTGTAATGCCTGTTACAACACCTTCTACGGTTTGGCCAACTTTCACGGACATAATTACTCTTATTCCTCCCCATTAAATTCTTATGGTGATTATATCTCAAACACTTTAAGTAGTCAAGTTAGGGCCTACAGCATGTCTACTATTAATTTGTATCATCACCTAAAACATCTAATGGAACTTCACCCTCTCTTATGAATCCAAACTTTCTACGTGCTAATATTTCAATATAATCAAGGTCATTTAAAAGCTCTACCTTTTCTTCAAGCTCCTTCTTATCCTCTTTTGCTTCATTTATTTCTTCCTGTATTTGTTTTTTTTGTTGTAATAATTCAAAATAGCTTATGCTTTGATCAATCAACAAAAAACCAAAATAGGCTATAGTAATGATAGCTATCCCGGAAATAACTTTTTTATTAACTGATATCTTTTTCTTAATTGAGCTCTCTTTACTTTTATTTTTTTGGGTTGTGTGCTTTCGAGGAAATTGCCTGATTTTCCCCATACCTAGTTCCTCCTATTTCTAAATTCTTTATTAGCACTTATTCTTTATAAAATACTGTTAATCCTTCTTATTAAATCGGAATATTAACTTTTTCAACCATTTATTTGAGTTTTTCCACAGTTTTTTTAGTAAACCTATAAGTTTATTAATTCCTGAAAAAAAAGGCATTAAAACTATTTTAAAAGGGAAAATAGCAATATAAAACACTTTAAATAAAGTTTCTGTTACTGTTGAAACTATCCTTTCGGATAAAATAAAAAAGATACAATATCCTTCTATTATTGAATTACTTACCCATTTGTAATGGATTGTTATCCCAATTAATATGAAAATAAATACATAACCTCTTACTTCTCCCCAATTACTTACTAGTAAGACTGTTGAAATTAATACAAAACTAAATACTCCAAATAAAATATCTAAAATAGACTGAAAAATTTTTGTGAATCGTTTACGGCCCCTCATAACTCTAAAAAAATCAAATACAATTCCCAATGTCATCCCCGAAACAAATAAAGATAAAAAAACAAAAAATTGGGTTATCACCTTTTCCAAAGAGTCCACCTCAATTACCTGAATATTTTACTAAATATTCCTTTTCTTCCCTTATAAGTTTCCCCGACTTCTTCAGAATAGGCGGCTTCTAAAATAACACCTTCTACTGTTAACAGTTTTTCATCTAAATTTAATTCTTTGATGTCTAACTTTTCTCCCCGTAAAGCTAACAAGCCAAGCTCTGTTTCTAACACGATTTCTTCATCATCAAAACTATCAACATGTAACACACCTGTTATTTCAATATACTCTCGATCTGTTACTATAAGTTGATGGGTTGCCTCTTGTTGTTTTTCTTCCACTTTTTCTCCCCCCCCTGTCGTCCTGATAGTCCTGTTATATCTTACTTTGAAAGTGACCATTTTATGACAAAAAAAAGGGGAATAGAAAAAATCTATTCCCAAAGGTTTACAATTCTGACATTATCATAGAAATATGTTACAACATCCTCTGGTGCATTATCTTCTTGTACTAAAGCTTTTGCACCCCATTGACACATTCCAACACCATGACCAAATCCAACTCCAGAAAATCTAATTTCATTATCTTGAGATTCTATTTCTTCATAAAAGGTAGAGCGCATAACTTCACTTCCAAGTTCTATTCTTAATTCAGGGGCTGGAACTTCAACTCCGCCCATTTCTAACAACACCGCTCTACCTGAAGGTCCTTCTTCTATTATTTCGACATCAAATTCACCTTGTGGTGATTCACCGGTAACAGCTTCTGCTGCTTGACTAAGTTCTTGTGTAGTAAAAGTCTCCTCCCAATCTCGCTCCTCTTCAGGAATTATGTCCATAGCAGGACTGTCTACGATTTGAATATAAGGTGGCTCTTCTTCAGCAAAACCTAACCCTTCTTCTGCTGTGGCTGTCCTTGGTCCTGCAAAAGCATGGAACCAAGCCCTTATAAAGTTTCCTTCATGAATAGCAATTTCGCCCCTTGTATCTTCTACAGCCTGCTCTACTTCATCAGTAATATCTTCTTCGCTATATGCTTGAAATTCTTGAATATCTGTTGAAGCATGTGCATTTCTTTCAGGAAGACCACCATCTTCAGCTATTTTAAACATTGTAAAGCTTCTTGCAATTATAGCTTGAGCTGCCAAGGCATCTTTAGGCCAGGTTGGATCCATTTCACCAGCAACAACACCTTTAATGTATTCCTCAAATTCCATTTCTCGTACATCATCTTCTTCATGGAAAAATACAGACAACCTTGGTTCTTCGTCAGGTGCAGTGAATATGGCTTCAGGTATCTCTGGAGCATCTTCTGGTGAATCTTCAGCACCATTTTCTTCTTGCTCATCTAAAGCTCCATTCTCCTCCTCCCCTTCTTCAGGAGGTGCACACCCCATAAAAGAAAACGTTAATAATAAACAGAGAATCACAATAAACTTAACTTTGAATAATAACTTAAAATTCATAAATTTCCCCCCAAGTTTTTTTATTAGTATCTTTCTTTTTGGGTAAAACTATACAAAAAAAGTAGACGGATAAATCCGCCTACTTATAAATTAACCATTTTTCACTTTGTCTTTAAGTGCCTTTCCTGCTTTGAATGCAGGAACTTTAGTAGCGTCAATCTTAATAACTTCACCTGTTGAAGGGTTTCTTCCTTCTCTTGCGGCTCTTTCTCTTACCTCAAAAGTCCCAAAACCAATTAATTGAACTTTTTCTTCTTTTGAGAGCTCATCTGAGATAACATCAAAAACTTCATTTACAACTTTTTCTGTGTCCTTTTTAGTCATTCCACTGTTTTCTGCAACTTTAGTAATAAGTTCAGTTTTGTTCATAACATAAATCCCTCCTAAAAATAATCTTAAAAACCCAAACTTACTGAGCTCAACCCCTTTTTAAGCTATTCGAGGATTTTAATGTAATTCCTGCTAAAAAACGATAAAAATCCGCTATACTCCCCTTTTTTTTGCTTCCTCCCAGTAATCATCTAGCTCTTTTAAGGAAAAATTTTCAATTTTATCGTTTTTTTCCGTAATTTTTTGCTCTATATAAATAAATCTTCTTATAAACTTGGAAACGGTTTTTTCTAATGCCACTTCCGAAGATACATTCATAAACCTAGCTAAATTTACTAAAGAAAAAAACACATCTCCTAATTCTTCTTCTATGTTTTCCCAATAACCGTCAAGATATGCATCATATAGCTCTTGTAACTCTTCCTTAACTTTTTCGTAAGCTCCTAAACTTGCCTCCCAATCAAAACCACACTCACTAGCCTTCTTCTGAACTTTCTCAGCCTTAAACAAAGCTGATGCACCTTGCGGAATACCATCCATTATAGATTTTTGTTTGTCTTTATTATTCTTTTCTTTTTGTTTTATTTCCTCCCAAGTTGGAATATCATTTTTTTTAGAATATGGACCTGTAAATACATGAGGATGCCTTCTAATTAACTTCTTCTCTAGATTTTTTAATACTTCATTAAGTGTTAACTCCCCTTGCTCTTCTCCTATTTGTGTATGGAAAATTACTTGTAATAACAGGTCTCCTAATTCTTCAGTTAAGTCTTCTGGAGTACTATTTTCAATTGCGTCAATAACCTCATAACACTCTTCTAATAAATAAGGCTTCAAAGTATTATGTGTCTGTTTCTTATCAAATTGACAACCTTTTGAACTTCTTAAACACTCCATAATCTTCTTTAGTGGCAATAACGATAATTCTTGTTCTTTTGGTTCAGCGGTATATATTTCAACACCGTCTGAGCTGTTCATTAATTTAAAAATGTTATTATCATTCTCTAACTGAGTAAAATATACTATTTTTTCATCTTGCAATAGAGAATTATTAATTTGTTTTATAGATTCAAAATTTAGTGATTCATTTTTCAAAAATTGTTTAATCTCTAAAGATTCTTCAGAAACATATAGCTTTACCTCTTCTCTTTGTAAAGATCTATAGAGATCAATTGTTATTGCTTTTTCTATTTGTGTTTTAACAATAATAACTTGGATACTATTTGATTCCATATAATCCCTCCTATCTACTCTAAAAACGATTATGACGTAGATAATTAATTATCTACCTCCTCTCACACCACTAAGCGTGATTGTCTAACAATTAATTTAACAGACCCATAATATAATACCTTTTGCGGTATATTGCTCCAAAAATAATAAAATGTAATTTAAAAGAAGGGAGTACTTGCTTGAAGAGCCTTGCTAGCGAGATCCCGGACTCCCATAATATTAATCAATCTTTTAGATTGTAAGCAAGACTAATAAATCCTGCTTCTGCATTTACAGAGTTAAGGCCTCTTGTTAAAAAATATGTATATCCAAAAGATGTTTCAAAAGGGTGCTCAACTATTGAGCCCCTAAGTTTGTAGAGGTCCTTTTTTCTTAATTGTATTTTCATGTACTTGCTTTATAAATTCTTCATCATCAAATCTTGTTATAACTCTCCCCGCTTTTGCTGATGTACATTCAGATTTATTTCCACAATCCATGTAGTCCTTACACACGTAACGTCTATAATTTTTTCTTCTGTTCTTTCCGTTCCATTTAAAGTCTAGTGGACAACCCAAAGGACATCTATAAATATCTTTTGATTTGTCATAGTGAAAATTCGTCTTTTCAAAACCTGACTTTGTTTTTAATTAATATTTCTGTGTTTTCATCTACTGCTGCTAGTATTCCAGACATATTAAAATACCCAGTACCTACTAATGATATAATTTTTTGATCACTGAATATACTCCTTGTTTTTGTTACCATATTTGATAATTGACTCTGATCATCTATATCATTTACTATTTCAAAGTCTTCCTAGACTTGTAACTTTCAACTTTTTCATCCATAACTTGTTTCATATCTTGGTCTTCTGAAGTTTTTAGGAACTCATTGATATATTTATCAATTTTAGCTTCATAGTACTCAATTTTCTTTTTAATAATATTTTCGGTAAAATGTTTGCTCTTTGAATTACTTGCTTTTATTTTTGTCCCATCTATGGCACAATCTCCCCATTTACAAGACCGAAACCTTTTAACATAAGGGTGAATTCTTTAAATAATTGTTTTATGGCT
>NZ_NIQC01000048.1 GCF_002216005.1 Natranaerobius trueperi | reverse complement strand
AGACCGAGATTTTGCATCAGGCTTCCTTCAGACTCCACCTCACGATGGACGCCCTTGCCATTTGCTAACAGTTCCTACCACCAAGCCTGTAGCGGACTTTCACCGCCTAGCTACCGCCCATGCAGGGCAAACTGAAAAGTAGCTCGCTGTAATTTCAGCGAGCTTTATTCTTACTAAATATTCTACTAATCAGTACTGCTAATGCACCTACCCCTAGATAACTATAGGAAAAAGGTAAAGTGGATTGCCATAGCTCTTTGCTAAAATCAGTTATTAGATCTATACTTTTTACATTAGGAATTAATCTAACAAACAACTCACTCATAAACCAAGTTGATCCTAAATAGATAATTCCTCCAGTTACTATTAATGCTATACCAGCGTATAAAACTCCGGTTAATCTACCTAATAAAACTAACAAAAGTAATGTTATAAAAGCAATTACAGTTGATATAATTAAAATAGTATTAGCTATACCTAGATAAGTTTTAATACTATCTAAAGTTGTATCTATATCATAATCTGATATAAAGTATCTCATAGATATTTGTTGTGGTAACTCAATTCGATTAATTAATGAATTTGCAATGACATCATGAAGCTGTTTTTGTGTACTATCAGGAAGTGTCATCAATATCTCTGCTTCTTGTGGCGATTGAATTTCTAATATTTTAATAAAAGTATTAAAATCTGATAACTGATTTTTTAGTTCATCTTCTAAAGTATCTACTTCTAACATTAAGTTTAGAGTATCAATATCACCTCTTACATAATTTATTACTTCTGGGACTAATGTTTCTGAATTTTCTTCCATTATTTGTACTCTATCGACTTCAGATAATAATATATTAAGTATTTGTTGTTTTTTAGGTAAGTTTGTATTATGATCTATTTTTTCTAAAACATAGATCATATCTAGTCGTTCATATAAATCTATTTCATCAGATGTTTCTAAAACAAATTCATCCTCTAGAGAAAAAAATAAAGTTGAAAGATAAGCACTTGTAAATAGAAATATCCCAAAAACTAAAGCAACACTTTTAAATACACGATTAGAAACATATAATTCTTGTAATTTTCTCATAACTCCCACCTCATATCATTTCATCACTATCACACTATACTAACATATTTCTCTACATTGTGTATTAAAAATTAGTTTCAATCTGATTATTTGTAGTACAGTATTTTAAAATTGCTGTAGTATTTTTACATATTTGTAGTTAAAACTCAATGTGTCATCCTCATCTTAAGGTCAGCTTCTTCAACTTTTGTTAACTTTTGTTTCGAATTTTCTATTGTTCGCAGTGTCCTCATAGAGTTAAAGATAGCTATTAAAGCTACACCAACATCTGCAAATACAGCTTCCCACATGGTTGCCATGCCCATTGTACCTAATATAACAAAAACTGCTTTAATACTCAAAGCAAAAATAATGTTTTGAATTACTATCTGTCTAGTTCTATTTGCAACATCTAAGCTTTCTGGTAATTTTATTAGTTTATCATCCATTAACACAATATCAGATGATTCTATAGCAGCATCAGAACCTAACGCACCCATAGCAATTCCAATATCTGCTCTTGTAATAACAGGTGCATCATTTATTCCATCTCCAACATATGCCACTTTACCTGGGGTTTTAGCCATATAGTCATCTAATATCTGTAATTTATCTTCTGGTAATAAGTTAGAATAGTACCGATCTATCCCTAACTCACTTGCTACTTTAGCACTATTCTTTTCTTCATCTCCTGTTAACATGATAACTTTTTTGATACCTAATTTTTTTAGTAGTTTGATAACTTTACTTGCTTCACCTTTAATCTCATCAGAAACCACAAAATAACCGGCATACTTCCCATTAATAGCTACATGTACCCAGGAATCATCATCTGTTTCTATGTCACTTTGATTAGATATAATTCCCTCACGTTCAAGTAAGCGCTTGTTTCCTACATGCACAAGTGTATTATCACCCATTACAGATTTGATACCGTGACCTTTCAACTCTTCTTGTTCAACAATACTAATTTTAGGCAATTCACCAAAGGTTTCGGTTACAAACTGCTTTATAGATTTAGCTATGGGATGATTTGAATGAGCTTCTGCAAGGGCAGCATATTCCATTAATTCTTCTTTAGAGAACTCATTTACTGTAGATATATCTAATACTTTAAAAACACCTTTAGTTAAAGTACCAGTCTTATCAAAAATCATTGTATCCACTTTTAAAAAAGCATCTAAAAAGTTTGCTCCCTTAACTAAAATCCCTTTTCTTGAAGCTCCACCTATTCCCCCAAAATACCCAAGAGGAATAGAAAACACTAAAGCACAGGGACATGAAATAACAAGTAAAATTAAAGATCTATATATCCACTCTGAAAACGTTGCATCATCGATAACGAGTGGGGGGACTAAACCTAAAATTAATGCCCCAAATACTACAATAGGTGTATACCAACCTGCAAAAGTTGTTATGAATTTTTCTGTAGGAGCTTTTCTAGAAGCAGCATTTTCTACTAAGTTTAGTATTTTAGATACTGATGAATCCTCGAATTTGTTTGTAACTTCTAATCTAATTAGATTGTTCTCATTAATTACACCTGCATATACTTCGTTCTCGGGATCAATACGTCTAGGAACTGACTCACCTGTTAGTGCACTTGTGTTTATATAAGACGTTCCTAAAATGACTTTTCCATCTAAGGGTACTCTTTCACCTGGTCTTACTTCTATTATATCTTTAGGTTTAACTTCTTCTGGATCTACTTGTTTTACTGAACCATCCTTAACTAAATTCACATAGTTTGCTTTTAAGTCTAAAAGTGCTGTGATAGAACGCCTTGACCTATTTACAGCTAGATTTTGTAAAAACTCCCCTACAGCATAGAATAACATAACAGCAACAGCTTCAGGGAACTCTCTAATTAAAAATGCGCCAACTGTTGCAACTGTCATTAAAAACTTTTCATTAAAGAATTGACCTTTTAGTGAACTTTTGAATGCTCCTAAAACTATAGGAGTACCT
Source organism: Natranaerobius trueperi (assembly GCF_002216005.1). NCBI lineage: Bacteria > Bacillati > Bacillota > Clostridia > Natranaerobiales > Natranaerobiaceae > Natranaerobius > Natranaerobius trueperi. The sequence continues at coordinate 6,709 of NZ_NIQC01000048.1, read as the reverse complement.
ACTGACAAATAAGCTAGTAAGAATACTAAAAATTCACCATAACTAGTTTCTCTTAACTGTTCTCTAAAAAAGATACCTATGCCCAATAAGATTAAAGCTAATATAATCCGTATCAATTCGTTTGAACTGTCTTTGATAATGTTAAAAAAACTTTGGTTTTTTGATTTATGCTCATCTTCAACTGGTTTTAGGATTACCCCAGGCTCTATTTTATCAACAATTTCTTGTGCTTTATCTAAATAATAAGGGTCTAACTCCACTGTATTATTAGAGAGATTTATTTGAATCTCTTTAGAACTATCTAATTTATTAAGTTTTTTTTCTATTTTAGAAGCACAACTAGGGCAGTCTAACCCCTTTAATTCATATTTCATAATTTCCCCTCCCACTAATCATGCTGAACATGTTCTAAAGCTCTAGAAAATAGTGCTTCAACGTGTTCATCATCTATCTGATAGTATACATACTTTCCACTTCGATTTGATTTAACTAAACTTGCTTTTTTAAGTAATCTTAACTGATGAGATACGGCTGAAACTTTCATGTTTAAAGAGATTGCTAAATCACATACACACAGTTCTTCTTGTTCAAGAGCATATAAAATCTTTATACGAGTTGGATCCCCTAAAACTTTAAATATCTCAGACATATTATTTATCTCTTTTTCTGAAAGCATATTATTTTTTATACAATCAACAGCTTCAGGGTTAAAACTAAATAAATCACATGTGTCTTTTGAATTCTCTTTGTCACCCAAATTACCCCTCCTAAAATTATAATAGTTGAATAAATGTTCAAGCGTTCAATGGTATTATATGAATAATCTTCAATAAACGCAAGTATTGTTGAATAATTAATAATATTATTTTTATAGGAATTAAGTTCAATGAAAATTATAGATGCCCATATTCATTTATCAGATCTTGCTTCTTAAAATAAAACTACACTAAATTCAAGTGTAGACTTTTGTCTAGGGTAAAACTTTATTTTAGGTTAAGTTTACCTATGATAATAAGATTGCTATTTGGTACTGATTGGCCATTAGTTGAAATTAGTGTTTATGTAGAATTTTATAACGACTAATACCTAAAAAAAATATGAAGACGTATTTTTTAATAATGTAAAGAAGGTATTTGACATATAGCATAGAAAGTTTAATTTAACTAAAGAACCGAAATTCAAAAGAAAGGAGTTTTAATATGCCAAACCCAGTTTTAGTTAGTAAAGATCAGATTCAAAACTCGATAGCTTATATATCAAAAGAACTTAAAAAACTTAGCCAAAATATTCACGCTAATCCAGAATTAAATTTCCAAGAAAAGAAAGCTGTACAATTTCAAAAACAAATACTTGAAAACCATGATTTTAGCTTTGAGAACCCATTCGGTGGATTAGAGACTGCTTTTAAAGCTAGTTACAGTAACTCTAAGTCCAAAGACACTTTAAAAATCGCTTTTTTATCTGAATATGATGCTTTACCCGAACTAGGTCATGCCTGTGGTCATAATTTGATCGCTACAAGCTCTGTTGGAGCTGCTATTGGTTTAAGTGAAGTTTTAAAAGATTTTTATAATGAGATTCCTTTTGAAGTTTCAGTTATTGGAACCCCAGGTGAAGAAGGTGGAGGGGGAAAGGTTCATTTATTAGAAGAAGGGGGATTTGACGATATTAATTTTGCTCTCATGATTCACCCCGGTAACAAAAATATGGTAGGAAGAGGTGGACTAGCTTGTACTCAAGTTGATGTAGAAGCATTTGGAAAAAAAGCACATTCAGCCGCACCATGTTATGGTGTGAATGCTTTATCTGCCATTATTAATGTCTTTAATGAGCTCGATGTTTTAAAAGGAAGCATTAAAGACAGTAATAAAATCAATGGTATTATAACTGATGGTGGAACTGCTTCTAATATAATCCCTGATTATGCTAAAGCCGCATTTACAGTCAGGGCAAAAACTAAAGAAGATCTTACTTTCTTATTAGAAAAGTTCAAAAAAATTACTGATGGTGCATCGGCTTTAACAGATGCAGAGATCAAATGTGAACATGATTTAATTTATGAAGAACGTTATCCTAATAAAAGTATGGGAGAGCTTTTCAAGACTAATATGGAAATATTAGGTGAAGAGGTGAATTACCCTGACTCAGACGAAATTTTAGGTTCTTCCGATATAGGTAATGTCTCTAGAGAGATTCCGACTATACATCCTTATATTAAAATCACAGATCCCCCTATTGGTGGACATACTCGTGATTTTGAAAAAGTTTCTGGAGAAGAAATTGCTGAAAGTAAAGCAATTAAAGCTGCTATGGCTTTAGCAATGACTGGTTTAGATATAGTTACTTCTGAATCTAATCAACACAACATTAGAGAAGAATTTTCAAATACTGTGAAATCTTCCAGTTCCTAAAAAATTATCAATATATTGTGCTGTGACAGTTCTGTGATGTATATCTTTATGACCGAACGGTAATAACAAGAAGTCTTTGGCATTTGACATTTTAGTAGATTCAACTTCAACTCGTCCATCATTATCATTTTTAAGTAATAAACTAAAGGGCCAACTAGATTTTGTACCAGCTATTATTCCTAATTCTAATGAACTGTTACTTTCATATAATAATTTTTTATAAGTAACTAATACATCTAAGGGTTTATGAATCTTATTTATCGGTGAATATAAGCAAAGTAAATCTGCTAATTTAGTTCCTTTATTAGGTGTAGCTATCAAAACACATCTACCTATATTATCTATGGTATTACGAGCTAAATAATTTCTAATTATTAGACCACCCATACTATGACCAACTAGATGTATTTTGGGGTTAAAATAATTACACTTATTAAGGTAATCATTGGTACAATCTTCAAATATAGTTGTACATTTATGAAAACTTGCAAATCTAGTAGGTAGATTTGGAGAATATACTAGATAACCTCTATTTTTAAAATAATCACTTAAAAAACTCATATCGTGAAAAGATGAATTAAAACCATGTACTAATATAACTATACCCATTGTTATTCTCCTTTTTTAACTGCTTTTATATACATTATATTACTAATTAATGGAGGTATCAAAAATTGCTAGTTTTAACTGGATTAACTATGATCGACGGAACTGGAAAATCAGAAGAACACGGTGTTGTTATTGTAATAGAAAATGGCAAAATAGTTGAAGTAGGTACACAGGTCTCTATTCCAAAAGAAGCTAAAGTCAAAGATATGTCAGGCAAAACTGTTATACCTGGAATAATTGACTCACATGTTCATTTAACTTTTAAGCCTTGTGCAGATCCTTTTTCTACTCTTTTAAACGAAAGTGACTCAAGAACTGTATTAAAATCTTCTGAGCATGCTTCTAAAACCCTTAGATCTGGAGTAACTACAGTGCGTGATTTAGGGGGGAAAAATTATGTAGATCTTGATCTAAGAGATGCAATTAACGTTAATGAAGCAATAGGACCTACAATGTTAGCTGCTGGAAAACCAATTGTTATGACTGGTGGCCATGGATGGCCAATAGCAGAAGAAGTTGATAGTCCTGATGAAGCTAGAAAAGCTGCTAGAAACCAGCTAAAAAAAGGAGTAGATATTGTTAAGATAATGGCCACAGGCGGAGTTATGACAGAAGGGGTGGAACCAGGATCACCTCAGCTATCTACTGATGAAATGGCTCCTGCTATTGAAGAAGCTCATAAAGCTGGTAAAACTACTGCTTCACACGCTCAAGGTACAACTGGTATAAAAAATGCCATCAACGCTGGTATTGATTCCATAGAACACGGTATTTATCTAGATGAAGAGGCGATAACTATGATGAAAGATAACGGTATCTATTTTGTCCCTACATTATCTGCACCTTACTGGATATCTAAAAAAGGTAAAGAAGCAAATATTCCAGAACATGCGGTCAAAAAGAGTGATGCTAGTCTAAAAGCTCATAGAGAAAGTTTTAAAATGGCTCTTGAAGCTGGAGTTAAAATAGCTATGGGAACAGATGCAGGCACTCCTTTTAATTATCATGGTTACAATTTTTATGAGCTAGTATTAATGGTTGAAAATGGCATGTCACCTCTTGAAGCTATAAAAGCAGGTACACAACGAAGTGCTGAACTCTTAAACATTTCAGATCAAGTAGGAACTATTACACCTGGTAAAGATGCTGATTTAATAGTACTCGATGATAATCCATTAGATGATATATATAATCTAGAAAAAATATATCAAGTTTTCAAAAAAGGTGACCCTGTTAAGTAAATAAAAAATCCTCTCAAAAAGAGAGGATTTTTTCTATAAGAAGATTCCAACTATGGTAGCTGATAAAGCTGAAGCAAGAGTGGCACCTGTAAGTAGTTTAAAGCCGAACCTAGATACACTTGCAGCTTTGTCACTATCGATTCCTTTAACTGTTCCTGCGACAATACCGATAGATGCAAAGTTAGCAAAACTCGTTAAAAAGACTGTAACTATACCAACAGTTTTTTCACTTATTGTTTCTACCATCGGTTGAAATTGAAGCATAGCAACAAATTCATTAGTTACTATTTTAGTTCCCATAATTGCTCCTGCTTCAATCACTTCTTCATGCGGAATCCCCATAAGTAAACCTATAGGAGCAATTATCCATCCTAAAATTTCTTGTAAGGTTATCCCTACAAAGACTAACTGAATCAACCAATTTACTAGCTCTAATAATCCAATAAAAGCAATTAGCATTGCAGCAACTATTAAAGCAATTTTCCCACCTTCTAAAGCTCCGTTACCCATAGCTTCAAAAATACTTCCTTCAACAGAAACATTATCCACATCTACAATATCATCTTCCCTTTTTATATTTACAGGTGCAATAATAGATGCAATCATTATAGCACTAAACATATTTAGTGGTAATGCAACTAAAACATATTGAGGTGGTAACATTTGTAGATAAGCTCCTACTATAGAAGCTGAAACTGAACCCATAGCTGAGGCACTCACTATGTATAAACGATTATTATTTAGGTGATGAAATTGTGAGCGAATTGCAATTAAGGCTTCTGATTGGCCAAAAAATACACTGTTAACTGCATTAAATGATTCTACTCGCGGAAGCCCTGTTATCTTAGATATAAGACCTCCTAAATATTTTATAATCGGAGGTAGAATTTTTAGGTATGTTAATACTGAAAGAAGGGTTGCAAAAAAAATAATTAGTAACAATACATCAATAAAAAAAACACCTTCTTCTCCAACTTGAAATCCACCTACTACAAAGTCAATACCTTCCCTACCAAATTCAATTAATTTATTAAATCCTGCAGATATGCCATTAATTACTGAACGACCTATTTCTGTAGTAAACATAAACCAAGTTATGAGAAGTTGTACTAACAACATAATGCCAATACCTCTAAAATTAATGTTCTTTTTATCGTTAGACATAAGAAATGCTATCCCAAGGATAATTCCTATAGCTAAAATACTTAATAAAACTTCCATTACATCTCCCCCATAACTGTAGATAGTTTCTATATTTATTTGTTCCCTAGAAATGTTTGATTAATAATGTAAAAATACCCCAATATTTTATTGAGGTAGTAACAAATACTGATATTTCAATCTAACCGAATTTAGATTAACAAGAATATAATAATAAAAAAATAAGGGGGTGAAAAATTGTTTACCCCACAAAAGAAACGTTTCTGCCTTGTAGCTGATTCAGGTGAGGGAGACAACCTTTCTAGTGCTTTTGATAAAGCGTTATTAAATGCAAAAGTAGGTAACTATAATTTAATTAAAATTACTAGTATTATACCTCCTAAGGCTATACAAACTAATAAAATTACTTTACCTGTAGGTTCAACATTAACTATAGCGTATGATTCATTTACTAGTAAAAAACAAGGTGAAGTAATATCTTCTGTTGTCGCTATTGGTATTCCTAAAAACAAAAAAAACCAAGGAATTATTGTTAAAACTTCTGGTTTTCAAGAAAAAGACACTTTAGTAGAGCAATTAAAAAAAGAACTAGTTGAGTCCTTTAATAATAGAAGCCTAGAACTTGAACAAATTTTAACCAAAGGAATAGAACATACGGTTATTAATTGTGGTAGTGTATTTAGTGGAGTAGCACTGTTCTAATTAATCACCTAGATATAACAAAGATTCTATTTACATCTTCTTAGATAAAATACAATAAATAAAAGATTGAGGCACATACCTCAATCTTTTATTCTTGTCTATTTTCTTTTTTAACATGCTCATGATTTTTTAAATGTTCTATGCAATACTCATAATCCCTATCACATTTCGAACAGTATCTAAATTCTAGTTTAGGGTCATCTTCTTCTGTTTTTCCACAAATATAACATCTATGCATAGGTCCTTTTCTTGTAGATTTCGCTTGAAATTCTCGTCTTCTCGAAATAACTTGTTTTCTTGTTTTAGCGGTTTTGAAAAAGTATTCAGCAAAAAATAATAAAAAATTAGTTAGTGCAATTATGACGGTTAGTTTATGAACTAATGGTGAAAATAAAACTACTGATCCTAAATATACTCCAGTAATAATAGCTAAAAACTTTATCTTCACTGGAAATACAGTAAGCGTCAAACTATCCCCACATAGTAAAACAGCTAAGATTGTGTCATAATTCCCCCAACTAACTAAGGTAGGGGGAATTTTCATGTCACAACCTAAAAACAAATATGAAAAACGAAGAGAAAGCT
>NZ_NIQC01000047.1 GCF_002216005.1 Natranaerobius trueperi | reverse complement strand
TTTCTTAGTTAAGCAGTCTCACTGACTAGGAGGGTGTGGTCTTTCCCCGGATGGCCACCTTTACTTTATTATTACGTGATCCAAGAGGGGCTTTCCTGCCCTTCTATAAATAACTATAACAGACAAGAGGTGATAATTATGAACCATAAGAAAGTTAAAGAAAAACTATTTAACGATCAAAATGTTAAAAAAGAATATGATGACTTAGAAGTCCTTTATGATATCAAGCGACAAGTTATTAAGCTTCGCAAAGAAAAAGGTTTAAGTCAAAATGAATTAGCTGAAAAAATAGGAACAAAACAATCTGCAATCTCACGATTGGAAAACGAAAGCTATAATCCCAGTATAGAGCTTTTATATAAAATAGCCAAAGCTTGCGACAGAGATCTTCATATTAAATTTGATTAAACAGTGGCCCTTGAGCCACTGTTTCCTTTTTCAACGCACTTGCAAAATGTCAGATAACGTTCCCGTTGTTTGCGACGTTGCCGACCCCGACATAACAAACCCAAATAGAATACAAGGGGTTTGCGCGACTTTTGCTACTCAATAACTCTAACCTAATAACTGCAAAAGGCGTGACAAAAGGCAATATCTCGTAGAGCGCGACCGAAGGGAGCTGCGCAAACAATCATGTTATCTGATGCATTGGGCTTTCAGCCGAAGCCATGGACGGCGTAGCTGTACTGTTTTCATTCCCTTAGTACGTATAAATCAGATAATGTTCATCATATTGTTAGCTTTTAGCTTATACTATAAATTCAAATCTTCTATTTTCTCATTAGTAGCTTCAAAAATGTCTAATATTTTTTCTTGTACTTCTTCCTCGTTTATATCTTCACTTCCAACTCCATATTCATCTTCAAAAAGCAAATCAATTATACTGTCACCGCACTCACCAAATATTACCCCAATTTCTTTAACTTTCTCTTTGTCCTCAATTTCTGACCCTTTTATATCATCTAATAAGCTCACCATTTTCCATATGTGTTCATAATATATCGATTGCCAAAATTCTCTATCATTACTTGTGTAAGGTAAACGAAATAACGTACCACCTATCCTATCAAGATATTGTCTTTGGTCAGAGAGAGACTGAACTCTTAAAAATTCTTCTTTATCGGTAAATTCTTCACTATACATATCTAAAACATCCGAAGTTGTCCGCATATTGCTTCCAAGTCTATTTAGCTCATTATAAAACAAACCATCTAATTGATAATGCCTGCTCTCAATACTTGTAGTGGCATTATGCCATTGCCAAGCAAAAAAAATATTACTAATTACTAAAACAATTAAAATTAGATTAACATATTTTCTTATAATCGTGTCTTCCCCCCTCTAATTAATTAACTACAAACAATTAAATATGTTGCAAAAAATTCATAAAGGATTGACCTTACACAGACTATTGATCATAAAATATCTACTACATATCAAGAACTTTCAACTGCCCGCAGGACACGGGCAGACGCTCTAACCCACTGTTTCATCTAACGTTCCCGTTGTTTGCGACGTTGCCGACCCCGACATACAAAACCCAAACAAAATACTAAGGGGTTTGGCGCGACTTTTGCTACTAACTAACCCAAACCATTAACTGCAAAAGGCGTGACAAAAGGCAATGTCCCGAAGGGCGCGACCGTTAGGGAGCTGCGCAAACAATCGTGTTATCGGATGCATTGAACTTCAGCCGGAGCCATGGACGGCGAAGGCTGTGTTATGTTCTTATTTATATAATTATTACTATTCCCATCTATATGAAGGCCACTTGTGGTATGGGGATTCATATAACCTACCACTCACTAGTTCTTTTTCTTCATTAAAAGCTATAATACCTGGAGACCTTTTCCAGTTTTCTCTTTTATCTACTACAACTATATACTCTTTAGTATTTAATCTTTTAAGTATATAATGTTCTGCTTCTTGTTTAGCATCTTCTAAAGTATAGTGCTTCTCAGTGAAGTCTCCTATTAAAAAATATTCTATTTTATCATCAAAGGGCTTTACAAAAATAAAAATTTCATCATCCATTGTTTCCATTCTTCTTATAAAATCAGGATTACTCGTAATAGGCACAGGCTTTCCCGAAAGAAACCCTGTAAATAAGCCATTATTAACTCTCATATAAAATAACCCTAAAGGTCTACTGTATCTTACAGTTTCAAATGCTTTTTCACCAATAAATTCCTCCTCATAAACTGCCACCTGGTCTGAAGCCAAATTTTCGGTATGAATCACTTCAGCGTCTGATGGAATTATCCCTCCAAAGTTAAAAGAGAAACCATGTAACCATAATAATCCGTACACAAAGAATAGGATTAATACACCCTTTACTCCTTTCAGAACCTTCTCCTTTTTCCCAAGTATTAATCTTAAGAAATCATACGTCATAAAGAGAACTAACACTAACAATATGAATAAAACAAGCCCAAGTTGGCCTTCGCTAGATAGAAGGACATCCCTATCTGAAATCAAAGACATGCTTAATAATACTAATATCATTAAAGGAAATATTGAAATTAAAAATATAATATATTTTAGTAAAGGGTTTTTCACTATTGTCACCCTTTCTTTGAATGCCCTATTCTTGTCATAAAAACTGATAATTTAATCATATTTTTGACTGCCCGCAGGACGCGGGCAGATGCAATGTTCAATGTTTCCGATAACGTTCCCGTTGTTTGCGACGTTGTCGACCCAGCCATAATAACCCAAATCAAATACCAAGGGGGTTGGCAAGACTTTTGCTCCCCATACCTCTCTACTTTCTTAGTTGCAAAAGGCGTGACAAAGGCAATGTCCGAAGGCGCGACCGTAAGGGAGCTGCGCAAACAATCGTGTTATCGGATGCATTAGGCTTTAAATTGTAACTGCGACTCAAAAATGAGCCCATTCCAAGATGTTTAGAATAAAAATATTACTTATACTTCTTCTTTTTCTTCAATTGATATCATAAATATAAGCACTACTTTATCTTCACTTATCATTTCATCTAATTCATCTGGATCCTGATAGTTATATCTAGTTCTCATAGAGCCTTTTCCTAGTCGGTAAACTGCTAATACCTTCTCTTCTCCAGAATTTAACCCTACCGTTTCACCCTCAATAGCATAGTCCCAACCTCTTACATTTGTATCACTAAATAAGCTATCATCTATATTAACTGGACCTGTGCGAGCACCTTTTGAATAAATAAATAATTGAGGGCTATCACTACCTGGATGTAAAATTCCAGCTCCTAGATTCCCTTCTTCCACTTCTTTAGGGACTAATCCATAAGAAAGCTTTATAAGCGGAAAAGGTTCCACTGGTTCACCATCTTTATATCCTTCTACCCAAATCTTAACCCAGCTTTCATCTGACCTAGGCAGTTTAAAATTAAAATCAAATAGCCTACCAAGACCTAACTCATCAAAAGTTCTTTCATATTCTGAATCAGCACTTTGTGAAATGTATGCAATTTTATCAGTGTCATCACCCTTATCACTACAACCAACACCAAAGATTATAGATGCACAGGTTATTACTAGTAATAACCTGTATAATATATTTATTTTGATATGATCACTTCCCTCACTCATTTAATAAAGAAATTTCTAATACATTAAATAACTTAAGGGGTTACTATCTAACCTAATGTTTCCGATAACGTTCCCGTTGTTTGCGACGTTGCCGGCCCCGCCATTAAAACCCAAAACAAAATACAAAGGGGTTGGCGCGACTTTTGCCACTTACCAACTCTAACCCATTAATGCAAAAGTCGTGACAAAAGGCAATGTCCCGTAGGGCAGTGAGCGTAAGCGAACTAGCGCAAACAATCGTGTTATCGGATGCATTGACCTAGATTTCTTACTTCTTAAAATATTAGTATAATTATTTTTTAACTTCTATTTTAATTTTTTGTGTATCTAATTCTAACCTTTCTTTTAAATTTTCAGTTATTTCTAGTTCTACAATATCACCGTTATTTAAATCTTCAAAAATATAAATTACTGGTGCATCGACTACGGTTCCTGCTCCTGCAGTTTTTTTATGAAGTTTTTCTTCATCTAGTAAAATTATTTCGTAATCAGTAAGACGCCCTTCCTCAAATAAATCTGTATGTTCTTGACTATACAAAGGTTCAGGTGGTATTTTTTCCCTAAAAATTATTTCAAAATCTGATTCATTTACTTCAAGGTAACCATCAGAAGGTATTGACTTATCATTGACTAATAAATCATAATTCCAAGCAATTTTGGAGATTTGATCCAATTCCTCTTGGCTTAAGTTATTAATAACAATATCCATCATTGAGTGATATAGTTCAATTTCTTCTTCTAACATTTCTTTTGAACCTTCTAAAGCACTTATCTTGTTTTCCTTTGTTTCTAACTCTCCCTTTAATTGATCAATTTCTTGTCTTAGTTCAGTATCCTCAATATTATGACTTTGCAAATTACTACTATTACATCCTGCCACACTTATTAATAAAGCTACAACTAGCAAATAAAATAAATTTTTTATTTTTAAATTAAACAAATTAACACCTCCAAAAAATAATACTGACTACAGTACTTTGAAAAAATTGAATTTTTATTTTTGGTCAATGTTTCCGATAACGTTCCCGTTGTTTGCGACGTTGCCGACCCCGGCATCCAAACCCAAACAAAATACCAAGGGGTTTGGCGCGGCTTTTGCCACTTACTAAGTCTAACCAATTAACTGCAAAAGTCGTGACAAAAGGCAATGTCCGAGGGCGCGACCCTAAGGAGCTAGCGCAAACAAGCGTGTTATCTGATGCATTGGGCTTTCAACTGAAGCCATGGACGGCGAAGGTTGTAATGTTTTTTAGATTATACCATTTTTTCCATTTTGATCTATATATTCCTTTTCATTTTTAGTGCACATAAATCATAAACTGTGACACTTCTATCGTATGGAATACGCAACAAAGAAAACCAAATCATTGATCTTGATTTTCCATTTCTTTAAAGTGACCTGGTTGTTCATAATACGAATATTCTACATCTACATTTCTTCCTTCTAGTTCTTTTATTATCTTTTTTGCTCCACTATTTTCTTCAAGTTTGTTTCTGAGATACAGATTCTCCAGGTTTTCCATGCTTAATAAAGGTGAAATATCGCCAACTGTATATCCATCCGGCAAACGAGATGGAGCAGGTTCTGCAAACATATCAAGATTTAAAATTTTAAGCTGAGTCAGATCTTTTAAAGGTGAAACATCCTGCACTTTAGTTTGCCTTAAATTAAGTTCTTCCAGGTTATCTAAAGATGAAAGAGGAGAAACATCGCTAGCAGGAATATGTTCAGCACGGAGTATTTTCAAGTTATTAAGGTCTTTCAATGGGGATAAATCGCTGATTTCATTTTTATACAATTGAAGCTCTTCTAAATTCTCTAAATCAGCTAATGCTTCTATATTTTTGGTATCAGTTTTTATTAATTGAAGATTTTGTAAATTTTCTAGGTTTGATAAAAAGTCAATATCTTCAATTTTGTAACCTGCTATTTTTAATTCTTTCAGGTCTTCCAATTTTGAAATTGGTGTAAAATCTTCAATGCTATCAGAAGTACCCATCATATTCAGATAAATACGAAGTTCTACTATATTATTTATTTCCGCCAATGGTGAAATATCATTTAATTCTTCATCATCCCTACCACCCCTTAAAGTTATGCCTAGTTCTATATCATCTAATGGTTTAAGTGAATAAATATCTTCGGGGTCATCAACAAAAGTAACCAACTTATTAATTTTATTAAAAACTGACAAATCATCTGGTAGTTGTTCAAAGGATATGGTCAGTTTCAACTCATTCATTGATATCAAAGGAGAGTAATTTGAAATATTATTGTATACTACATCCAATTCTTTTAGTTTATCCTTTCCTTTTAGGGGCGATATGTCAGTAACTTCGTTATTCCTTATATTAAGTTCTTTTAATTCTTCTAACTCCTTTAAAGGAGTTAGATCGCTGACTTCATTTGCACTTATATAAAGTGTTTCTAAGTTTTTTGCATACTGCAAGCCTTCTAAACTTGTAATATTTTCGTTTCTAGCTCTAAGGGTTTTCAAATCCTTTAAATCTTCTTTTGTAAGCTTTCCTTCTATTCCCAATTCATCACGGATTCCTTCTTTCAAATTATCGTCTGGTACTAAAATTTCACGGAAATTAGCAACAACCTCTGTATCTTCCTCAATTTTAAATTCAAAAGATTTTTCTTTTATCTCATCTCCATTTTTTTCCCAAGATACAAATTCAAAACCTTCTTTAGGTTCTACTTTTAAATTCACATCTTCACCTCTTTCATAAGTACCTTCTCCAATTATTTCACCAGCATCTTCAAGATCAGCTTGTACCTCTACTTTGTATTCATTTAGGTCATCTCCTATACCCTGTTCATCCTCTACTTTTTCCTCTGGAGCACAACCTATCATAAAAGCTACTGAAACAGATAAGCATATAATCAATAATAAATAAATCAATCTTTTTCCTGACAAAGTACCACCTCACTTTAAAATCTTCAAAAAAAATTAAGCCCAAATTGGACTATCTACCACGTATTAAGAATTTCCACTGCCCGCAGGACGCGGGTAGACTTCAGCACTTGCCCAATGTTTCAGATAACGTTCCCGTTGTTTGCGACGTGCCCGAGCCGCCACAGCGGCCTGGCGCGGAGGTTGTCCCTTCATTAATTCTATCCACTAGTTGCAACCTCTGTGACAGAGGGCATGTCCCGAAGGGCGCGACCGCAGGGAGCTGCGCAAACAATCGTGTTATCTGATGCATTGGGCTTTCAGCCGAGCCATGGAAGGCGAAGGCTGAATGTTTTTTAAATTATACCATGTATTTCCATTTAGATCTAGGGGATCCTTTTAGTTTTAAAAAAGGAATGGGAAAATTCTTAACCCATTCCTTTTCCTTCAGCTTTTCAGAAATTCTTAATGCACATAAATCAGATGCTACGACTAAAACGGTCTAATTAACTGTTGACTATCCAATGTCCATCATAAACCTTCTTATAGTATCTAATTTAGTAGTCATTAATATATATTGATCTCCATCTGTATCATCATCTGCTTCATATATTAACGCAACATTTTTCGCTGTAAATGGATGATATTTTCTACCATTCACTTCAACTCCATGTCCCAATGAATCTGAAATATCCTCTTTTCTTTCTTCTACCGAATCAAATACATAAATAAAGAGATTATCTTCTGTTTCACTTATCTGAAACGAATACGGAGTAACTGAAACGTCTTCTTCTAGGGGAGAACTTAAATCAATTTCTTCTAAGCCTATTCCTCTTAATTCAATTACTTTCTTAACTTGTTCTTTTTCTAATCTGTCAACATCAACACTTTCTACTTCCGTTTCATTATTGCAGCCAACTAGAATTAAGAGAGCAAACATTAAAACAATTAACATTCGTGATGTCAAAAAACCCCTCCTATAATTAAGAATATCTCACAACTGCCCGCAGGACGCGGGCATTCTTATGGTTTTGCCCAATGTTTCAGATAACGTTCCCGTTGTTTGCGACGTGCCCGGGCCGACCTCAGTCGGCCTGGCGCGGAGGTTGCCCCCTCCTTTAATTCTACTCATCAACTGCAACCTCCGTGACAGAAGGGCATGTCCGGAGGGCAAGCGACCGCAGGGAGCGTAGCGCAAACAATCGTGTTATCTGATGCATTGGGCTTTCAGCCGAGCCATGGACGGCGAAGGCTGTATTGTCTTCATTCTTTATTACGTATAAATCAGATTATATTCATGATGATTATATTCATTAATCAGCCTCTTCCATTATTTCTTTTTTATAGATGTCAAAATATAACCTTTTCCCTTCTTCTCCAAGTTCTTTTCGTTTTTCTGGAGGAGTTGCTGGACCAGGAACTTTAGTAAAAAACAATTTCTCCCCATTTTTTGACCATTCTAATTCTCTAAAGAATGGATTTATCCCGTTAAAGTCTCCTAAGTCTTTATAGTCAATTTCTGATAATCTTTTTTGAGTACTATCCCCAATTATAAATCCTTCGTCATCAATTCCCTCTATTACAATTGCGTTTGTGGGTGAGCCTGGACCTATTGCATCAATATAAGCAAAATATTTACTAGAAGGTGACCAAAAGGGTTTAGTAGCAGCTCCTACTTCACCTCTAATCAAAGACGTAAAATGAACTTCATCTTTCTCAATATTGTAATATCCACTTAAAACATACATAGCATGACCTAATTCTGAAACATTCCCCTCCAATCTTTTTATTAGGCGATAATTTTACATTAATATTGGAAATTTCAAAAGCACTTAATTTAGGATCGTCAACAGTATCTTTCATTAAACTATACAAATTTTCCTTTATCATCTTCCAATTATTTGAAAGTTCTTCTTCAATTCTATTTCTTATATATTCCTCTTCATGGGATTTCTTTATAAAATTTGCTACTAGTTTTTTATTATCTTCAATTTCAAATTCATATTCTTGATCTTGACTGACTTGTTCTTCATCCCTATACCAACCTTCAAATTCGTAGCCTTCTTTTGATTTAGCTTCTACCTTTACCTCTTCACCCTCTTCATAAGTGCCTTCACTTGTCACTTCTCCTGCCTCTTCAGGATTAGCTTGTACATTCACTTCATACTCCTCTGGAGCACAACCTGTCGTAAAAGCTATTAAAGCTGTTAAACTTGCTACTATTGCTAAATAAGCTAGTTTTCTTAGTGACAAACTACCACCTCACATTCCATTAAAAAATTAATGCATATAAAATATCTGATGCGTATTAAAGAGCTCCTAACTGCCCGCAGGATGCGGGCAGACTTCTGTACTTGCCCAATGTTTCAGATAACGTTCCCGTTGTTTGCGACGTGCCCGAGCCGGCAACAAACGGCCTGGCGCGGAGGTTGCCACTCCATTAATTCTACTCGCGTACTGCAACCTCCGTGACAGAAGGGCATGTCCCAAAGGGCAAGCGACCGCAGGGAGTGCAGCGCAAACAATCGTGTTAGACGATGGACTAGTTATTCAGTAAATCCGTAATTCCGTCTTTTAAGATCGGTAGTTTATTCTGTATTACATCCCATACTATTTCTAAATCTACCTCTGCGTAATCATGAATCAACACATCTCTGATTCCAGCTATCTTTCTCCACTCAATATGAGAAGCATTTTCCTTAACTTCTTCTGGAATTCTTTTAGAAACTTCCCCAATAATCTCTAAATTGCGAATCACAGCATCTTGAACCATATTGTTTGAACTAAAAGCTTCGTAAGTTATATTGTTCACATAGCTTTCTATTTTTTCAATACATTTCAAGATATCTTGTAAATAAACTCTGTAATCACGCATATTCAACACTCTCCATTATCTCTGCCTTTAATTCAGGTTTTATTGATTCAGACGTAACTAAATCAATTTCTTTATCAAATAATTCTTCTAGAAAGAACTTGAGTTCTATATAGTTATCATAATTTTTCTGTCCTTTTCTAAACTCAACTACAAAATCAAGGTCGCTGTTGTCTTTCTGACGTTCTTTAACAAATGACCCAAACAAACCTATATTCCTTACCCCAAGTTTTTGTAGTTTGTCTTTATTATTTTGAAGGGTTATAAGTATTTTCTTTTTGTCCATTATTCTCACTTCCTTTTAAAAGTGTTTACTATATTTTACCACATATTATACCCGCATTCTAAACTGACTAGTCTTTCGTCTAACGTTCCCGTTGTTTGCGACGTTGCCGTCCCCGCCATAACAAACCCTAATAAAATACCAAGATTCTCTATGTAAAGGATAAAAACCTGTAAAATTTGGAAATCCAGAATACAGTAATCCAAATTTGAAATTTTGCTCTTTTAAAAACTAAATTAAGCAATGTGTTTTTCTCTAGCTTTTATGAAC
>NZ_NIQC01000046.1 GCF_002216005.1 Natranaerobius trueperi | reverse complement strand
AGTTTACCTTGTTTCATCATTTCTCTTACTTGCTTTTTGTCTATTAAATTCATAACGGTGCAAACCTCCCATTCTATTTTTATTATACATCATTTCGGAAGGTTTACACCGTTTATTTTACACTCTCGATTTTAAAGATCTTACATGGCAAATAACAATTTTATAACATTAAAAAACTGGAGTTCTCTTTTATAAAAGAGCTCCAGTTTTTTTATTGATGCATATATTTAGATTATAGATGATTCTTACTTATTTGCGCTTTGACTTTTTCTTTTAGCTGTAAATGTTTTAAAAGTTTTTCCCCAGCTTTATTTGCGTCTTCTAGTACTTTATTATTATTCAATGCTTCACCTGCTTTAAATAGATGCAGTGCCTTAACTGTACTGACTACTCTATAACCTAAAGCTTCTAAAGATTTACTCATCGCTTCAGCGGTAAAGCCCATATCTTCTTCTTTTTCTTGTTCACTTACTGCAATAACAGTAGCATATTTACCTCCAATAGCTTCGTTTAACCCCATCCAAACAGAGCGGTCTTCTTTGTCGAATATTTCAAAACAGTAACATCTATCTATAAAAGCTTTCATATCTGCAGATACATTATAAAAATAGGCAGGTGACCCTAATATAATTGCATCTGCTTCTAAAATATCTGGATATAATTGTTGCATATCATCGTTTATTACACATTTATATGTTTCTTTACAGCCTTCGCATCCAGTACAGTCACTAATATTATAGTCATCTAAGAAAATTAGTTTAGTGTCAATGTTGTTCAGTTTAAAAGGTTTTAAAGCTTCCTGAATTAAAGTGGAAGTATTTCCTTTTTTTCGACGGCTTCCTACAACACCTAGAATTTTCAATTAACTCCCCCCCAAAAAACTATATAATTAGTTATTATCTTTTTATCGTAACATTTTTTTATTTATTAGAAAACTTATCACATAGCATAATTGACTTAGTTATATAGTTATTTTCTTAATATGACAGCCTAATAAAGGCTGTTTTTTATGTAATTAGTCATATAGATTCTTGGTAAACAGTATTATTGATAATAACCTGACGCTTTAGTGTAATAGAAAAGTCTTGTTAGTGAGGTGGTGAATAGCATATAGCGGTTAGGTTATAGTTTTTTTAATTAACTCTTTTCTAAGGGGAGGTATATCAAGTGTCGGAGAATAGGAGAGCTTTTCCTTACATTCCTAGTACTGCTCCGGGGATGAAAGAAAAACTTTTGAACGAAGTTGGTCTTTCGAGTGTGGAAGATATATATCAAGAGATACCAGAAAGGTTACGGTTTGAGGGTCGATTAAATATTCCAGAACCTATTGAATCTGAATATCAGTTAAAGCGACATGTTCGAAATATATTATCTAATAATGAGTCTACAGATGAGTACGTAAGTTTTTTAGGTGGAGGAACTTGGAAACATTATGTACCATCTGTTTGTGACACAATTGCATCGCAAGATGAATTTTTAACTGCGTATGTTGGTGATGCATACGCAGATAAAGGTAAGTTTCATGCTTTATTTGAGTCTTGTAGCATGATCGGTGATTTAGTAGAGATGGATGTAGTTACAACACCCACATATGATTGGGCAAATGCAGTTGCTTTTTCATGTGGTATGGCTGAGAGAATAACAGGTAGAAAAGAAATTATCTTACCTAAAAATATGAGTCCTAGGCGTTTAGAAGTAGTGAAAAATTATGCTAAAAAAGGACTCACTATCAAGTATATAGACTTTGATCCAAAAACTGGCCTATTAGACCTTGATAGTTTAGAACAACAACTTTCTTCTAATACAGCTGCAGTTTACTTTGAAAACCCAACATATATGGGTGTAATTGAAGTACAAGGTCAGAAAATTTCAGATTTGGCACATAATGTAGGTGCAGAAGTGATAGTAGGTGTTGATCCTAGTTCACTCGGAGTTATAGCACCTCCGTCTAGGTATGGTGCAGATATAGTTTGTGGTGATCTTCAGCCTTTAGGAATGCACATGGAATGGGGTGGTGGTTTAGCTGGGTTTATTGCCTCTAGAGATGAAGAAAAATATGTTAGTGAATATCCTACACTGTTATTTGGTGTCACCACTACCCAAAGAGAAGGAGAATACGGATTTGGGCATGTAGCTTTTGAAAGAACTTCTTATGCTCACCGCGAAGAAGGAAAGGACTATATTGGAACTACTACAGCTTTATACGGTATCGTAGCAGGAGTGTATTTAGCCTTAATGGGTCCTAAAGGTATGAAAGAGTTAGGCACAGGAATTATGGAGAGGGTTCACTATGCAACCCAAAAGTTAAATGAAATAGATAAAGTTAAGGTACCTAGGTTAAACGGAGAACCTTTCAAAGAGTTTATAGTTGATTTTAATGATACAGGAAAAACAGTGAGTGAAATAAATAAGCAGTTAAGAAAACGAGGTATATTTGGTGGTCATGATCTAAGTGAGGAATTTCCTTCTATGAAAAATTGTGCTCTTTATTGTATTACTGAGATTCATAGTAAACAAGATATTGACTATTTGGTACACTCTATAGCTGATATTGTAGAAGAGAAATAGCTAGATAGTGTTCAGTTTTAAATATTATGAGAAAGGGGTAGGAGGATTTATGGGTAATAGCCAGACGGGAAAATTAAGAAGAAATTTCCATCAAGCTTGCTGGGACGAACCTATGATTTACGAAATGTCCTCTCCTGGGGTGAGAGGTATATTAGTCCCGGAAGCTGAGCAGGAAATTAAAGATAAAGCTGGTGATGTCACTAAAAAGATCCCAGAGTTTATGAGACGAGAAGAAGAATCAGATCTACCTGAAGTATCACAAAAACATGTATTGATGCATTATAAACATCTAGCTCAAGAAACAATGGGATCTAATATCACTAATGATATTAGTGAAGGAACATGTACTATGAAATATAATCCACGGATTAATGAGGTTTTAGTAAAGGAACCTAAGTTTAGTGAACTACATCCTCTTCAAGACGAAGATACAGTTCAGGGAATCTTAGAAATATATTATCGTATGGAACAAATGTTTTGTGAAATAACAGGTATGGATAGAGCTACCTTCCAGCCAGGTGGAGGAAACCATGCAGTCTATAATGCTGCTAGTGTAGTAAGAGCTTACCATGAGGCTAACGGAGAAGGAGAACAGCGTGATGAGATTATAACTACAATCTATTCTCATCCTTGTAATGCAGCATCTCCAGATACAGCAGGATATAAAGTAATTACTATATATCCTGATGAGAGCGGGTTTCCGGATATAGAAGCTATTAGAGAAGCAGCTTCTGAAAGAACTGCTGCTATCTTTATGACTAACCCTGAAGATATTGGTCTATACAATCCACGTGCTGATGAGATTGTAAAAATCATTAAAGATGTTGGTGGTCTTTGTTACTATGACCAAGCTAATGCCAATGCTTTTTTAGGTATTGCTAGAGCGAGAGATGCTGGCTTTGATATGTGTCACTTTAATGTTCATAAGACCTTAGGAACTCCTCATGGATGTTCAGGTCCTGGAAATGGTGCCTTTGCTTGTACCGAAGAACTAGCTAAATTCTTACCTAAACCTACTGTAGAGTACGATGGAAGTAAGTACTATTTAAATTATAATCGTCCTAATAGTTATGGTAAGGTACGTGATTTCTATGGTACAGCAGGGGTAGTGTTACGAGCATATGCTTGGATTAGAGCTATGGGAGCTGAAGGATTACGAGAAACATCAGAGGTATCAGTTATTAACAATAATTATCTATATGAGAAGTTAATAAAAGAAATCCCCGATCTAGATTATTGCTATAGTGATAATGGTCATCGTAGGCAAGAACAGGTTAGATATACTTGGGAGAAACTAAAAGAAAAAACAGGTATCGGTACAACAGAAATACATGATAGGGTAGCTGATTATGGTGTTCAGCATTATTGGGAAAGTCACGAACCATGGGTGATTCCTGAACCTATGACCCTTGAACCATGTGAGACTTACTCTAAAGATGATCTAGATGAATATATTGAGCTATTAAAGCAGATCACAAAAGAAGCCTATGAAAACCCTGATATGTTAAAGAATGCTCCTCATAGAGCAGCAACTGCTAAACGAAATGATGAGTCCTCTTTAAATGACCCTGATAAATGGGCACTTACATGGAGAGCTTATTTACGTAAACATGGGAAAAACTAGTGATACTTGAATATGTCTATCCCCTCCAAATGAGGAGGGGATAGGTTTTAGGAGTGATTTTATTGGGATGAAAATAGGGCTAATCGTGAATCCAATAGCAGGAATGGGTGGACGAGTTGGTTTAAAAGGAACTGATGGACAGGATATATTAGAACAGGCAATTTCTAAAGGGGCTGTTCCTGAGGCTTCTTTAAAAACAAAAAAAGCTCTTACAAAGCTAGTGTCTCTAGGTGATGATGTAGAGCTTGTGACATATCCTTTAGATATGGGTGAAAACCCTGTTAAGGAAGCGGGTCTATCACCTAAAGTGATAGAAATTGAAAAAAGTACATTACTTGGAAAAACTACACCTGAAGATACAGTTAAAGGAGCTCAAAAGCTATTAGAATATGGTGTGGATCTACTTATCTTTTCTGGGGGAGATGGTACAGCAAGAAATATATATGATGCTATCGGTACTAAGATACCTACTATTGGTATACCTGCTGGTGTAAAAATCCACTCAGCAGTATTTGGAACTTCTCCAGACAGGGCTGGTGAACTTGTTTTAGAATATTGTAAAGGAAACAAGGTACCTGTTAGAGAAAGAGAAGTGATGGATATTGATGAAAAAGCATTTCGTGCTGGTAGAGTATCAGCAGAGTTACACGGTTATTTACAAGTACCAGAGCGAGAGGGGTTAGTACAAAGCTTAAAATCTTCAGGGGGACCAGGTGAAGGTGTAGCCACCACTCATATTGCTGATCATGTGATAGCTTATATGAAAAAGGACACCTATTATTTGATTGGTCCTGGAACAACTACTAGAAGAATCATGGAAAGATTAGGTTTAGATTATACACTACTAGGTGTTGATATCGTTTATAATAACGAGCTAATTTGTAAAGATGCTGGTGAAAGAGAAATATTAGACATTATTTTAGGTAAAAATGCTCATATAGTAGTTACAATAATAGGAGGGCAAGGATATATCTTTGGAAGAGGAAACCAACAATTTAGTCCATCAGTGTTAAAAGAAGTAAAAAAGAGAAATATTACAGTTATTGCTCCTCAAGAAAAGCTAGCTTCTCTAGGCGGTGAGTCATTGCTTATAGATACCGGTGATAGTGATATAAACCACTACCTTTCAGGTTATTATAGAGTAGTGGTAGGCTATGAAAGAGAGATTATGTACCCAGCAAAGGGTTAAAGTTCTCTACCTAAACCTAGATAAAGATTTAACTTTTATTTACCACCAATAATATAGTTAAAAGCCGGGTACCCCCCCCCAGCTTTTTTGCCCGTATGTTAGTTGAGTGGAACATAGCGAGAGAACTGTAGTTGGTCTTTTAGATGGGTAACCTTGTAGTGAAAGTCTGAAAGCATATAAAAAGTTAGAACACATCTATCTAGCAATATAAACCTAATCCATGATACTGAGATGCATTTTAATATTCCCTCCATACAAAGAAAATGAATTAAAGTTAACGGTTAACAAAGGAAAATCTACATAGTTGTGATACACAATTATTATTTATTCCAAGTTCTTGAAATATAACCCCTGCTATAAAGAGGAATTTTTTGAGTTCTTCAAGAATTAATACAGAGAAGAATAATAGGTTTAATTTATATAGGTGATTATTAATTAAATATTTATGAAAAGTTGCTAAAATTTTATTTAATAGAAATTGCAAGGTTGACAATAAGCAAAAAGTTTTACAAATAACCTACAATTAATTTATCTAACTGTGAGGTGAGTTTTTATGGGAGCGAATAATCACCATATGTTAAATCGACTCTTTACCAGAAATACATTAAGTGACTTCCTTAAATTAAAAAAAAGTGATATTTATACTAAATCTGCTAAAACGTACATAAATAATACGCATCTACCAAATAGAACTTTACTTAGAGAAATATATCAATATATGTTTAAACATCACAGAAATGAATATATTTACAAAAACACCTTATTAAATAAGCTTTTGCTAGGAAGACATAGTTTGAATACGACTACTGCGCTAACTGAAGTTCCAGTTGGAAAATCTAAAGCTGATTTTATTCTTATTAACGGTAGCGCTATTGTTTATGAAATAAAGACAGAATTAGATACTTTGGATAGGCTTAATGGACAATTAGAGAACTATTATAAAGTTTTTGACAAAGTTTGCGTTATAACTAGTCCTTCAAATTATGAGAAGGTAAGAGCTATGTTAGATAATTCAAATGTAGGGATCTGTATTTTGACTAATAGAAATACAATCAGTACGAAACGAGAACCTGTTTCAGATACCTCAAAACTTGATCTAGAAGCTATGTTTAAAATATTGAGAAAAGAAGAATTTGAAAATATTATTAAGTCATATTATGGAGATTTACCTCAAGTTAAACAAGTTGAACATTTTAAAGTTTGTCTTAATTTTTTTAAGAATATTGATTTAGACAGTGCATATAAATATATGCTTGCCGAATTAAAAAAGAGAAAAAAAATTCAGGATAATTATTTTAAAGATAGAGTTCCGTATGAAATTAAATTTTTAGTATATTTTTCTGATTTCAAGGAACGCGATTACGAAAAACTGGAACAATTTTTAGATAAAAATTTTGGGGGGTAGTTCATGTATTTACCGTATTTAAGAGGGAGACAATTTGAATTAATAGCGTTGAGAGAATTGTTGGAAAAAGATTTGCTTCACGATAAAATAATTCCAATAGTAGAGCCGGTAAAGTTAACCTCCAGTCTAAATAAAACCTTATCTACTTATACAGAGAAGGCTACAGAAATTGCAGTGATACATAATCCTAAAGTAGGTAGTTTTCACCCATCAGAAGGTAATCGTTTAACTGACAACTACTACTCAATAATATTGAATGATAATATAATAAAAACCCATATAGTGAACTCAGCTTCTGAAGATGAGTTAAATGAACTAGTAAATAATTATAATATAGATGTAAGCGATATTATAACTGTTAATTCAGACCCAGATCATATTAGTACCTATAATAATGTTTTTAGTGATGAAACACCAAGACTTAATCTAATTCCGGATGAAAGGACATTCAGAAGGCAAATAAGGGAAAATAAAGTTATCTTAGATGACAAATTAAATAAACAACCCAGAAATGTCGATTATACTAGAAATGTTGACGAGTTTTTCTCAGATGATCACCTGTTCTACAACGAAGATGGTTACGATGGTTTTTCAGATTTTTCAATAGTTGGCAAAGAATATTCAGAGTCTGGATTTGCTCCACATGCAGTTGTTGTTCATATTACTTATTTTGATGATGATTGGAATTTACGTATATATCATTTTGTATCCGATTCAAATGAAGATTTTCGAGACCCCGCAGGAAAGTTTTATGAAGCGCTTAAAAAACTTACCAATTGGAAAAGTGACAAAGATATTAGTACATTTGGGTTAGAAGAATTTGAGAAACATTATCAAGAAGGAACGTACCCAGGTTTAGGAGTAGTAAAGAAACTTAGTATTATGCATCATATTGAATTAGTGGGTCAATTTTTTGAGGAGAATAACTTATGATTTTATGTGAAAAATGTTTTAAAGATTATGAGGTTAAAGCGATGATTCATGAAACAGGGAAAAAGGGAGATTGTGAGGTTTGTAATTCTAAAAATATCAATATTTATAATACGCAAAAAGATATTTATTTAAAGGAGCACTTTGAAGCGCTAATTGATATATATTATGTAAAAAGCGTTTTGCCTAATGAATATCCAACTGATCATTTAAGGTTTGTAAAAGAAGAATTAAAAGAGAACTGGAATATATTTTCATCATCATTGGATGTATATGATATTGATAATATGATTAAGGAAATATGTAGTGAAAAATTTATACAAGAACCAGAAATATTTGAAGAAAAAGTAGGTATCCCTCAATTAGCTCAAAAAGATTATCTACAAAAACACTCAATTGTAGGCGAGTACTCATGGGAAGATTTCGTACAATCTATAATGCGTAAACAAAGGTTTCATACTAATTTATTTAATACAGAAGTATTAAAGTTGTTTTTTCCTTATATAGAAAAAAATTATAAAAAAGGAACTATATTTTATAGAGCACGGGTATCTGACAAAGCTGGATATTCAATCGAAAAAATGGGGGCACCTCCTGATGAATTAGCAACAGCGGGACGTGCAAACCCCGAAGGTATAAGTTTTTTATATCTAGCAGATAGTGTGGAAACAACATTATACGAGATAAGAGCGGGATTGTTTGATTACGTATCAGTTGGAAGGTTTGAGTTAAAAGAAGATATTAATGTTATTGATCTAACTTCTATTGATGGCATTAGTGCTTTTTCTAATTTTGATTTTCTTACGAAGCATGCAATTAATAGAGACCATTTAAAAAAGATTAACAATGAGATTGCTAGACCGCTGAGAAGAAATGATAGTTATCTAGAGTATTTACCGACACAATATATTTGTGATTATATAAAAAGCATTGGGATAGATGGAGAGAGAAAGTATCAATATCAAGGTATAGAATATAAAAGTACCATGAACGATAGTGGTTACAACCTAGCAATATTTGATGAAGATCTTTTTGAGTGTATAGATGTTAATAACTATGATGTACATAAAATAAAATATTGGTATGATAAGACGTAGGTAAAAAATCAATGCTAGGAAACAATAAATATTATTCTTAAATAGAAAATTATAAGTTTTATCGTCATTATTAAATCCGATAGACAACAAGTTACAGGGAACTTATCCCTCTTGTAGTGGGTTTACGAAAATTCTCCGGTAGGTCGTTATGTTGAAAAATATTAACATATAGATGTATATTAGCCCTTATTACACTTGCTGATTAAGAAAATTATTTGTAAAGTAAATAGGTACAAAAGTCGAGTTTCTTAGTTGAAGCTGTAAATGACATGAATTTATTAATGTACTAAGTTGCATGTAATTTTCATACCTCATTGACATACCACTATAATAAAGTTGAAAATGAAATAATAGAGAAATTATTGAGGTCATTGCTTATAAAAATAATGCTAAATTTGAAATTAAGATGTGTGAATAATTAATAGCTCGGAGAAGAGTGTAACTCTTCTCCGAGCTATTTTCAGTTTGCCCTGCATGGGCGGTAGCTAGGCGGTGAAAGTCCGCTACAGGCTTGGTGGTAGGAACTGTTAGCAAATGGCAAGGGCGTCCATCGTGAGGTGGAGTCTGAAGGAAGCCTAATGTAAACTCTCGGTCTGACGAAGAGAAACCACATACAAGGCATACGTGGGGTGGATGAGTGTGCATATCAACACAAAGTCCAATACCACCCGAACCCCACGGTGTAAATGTGGCAGATGTATGAGAGGAAAGGTACCGTTCTTAACAGAGGAGGTCTTACGGGGGTTGCCGACAAGAGGGTTTAACCAACAACCCACAGCGACAAATCGTGCAGTGATGCACGGTTGAACCGTAAGAAGTCAGCCGAGGTCATAGTACCGGATACGGGAAGGACCGAACAATGGTAGTCTTTTAAACTAGAGAGAAGGTGAGATAGTGCAAAGAGAGCAGAAAACTGTGAAAACAGGCTACCCTTGCGAGGGTATGGTGGAACCAGAGAGTACCAAGGGAGCGCGGAGTACTAACTCACTGGAACCTAGCGAGGAAGACGGTGCAGAAAGTTTACTTGATAAATTACTACACACAGGAAATTTAAATGCAGCTTACAAAAGAGTAAAGCAAAACAGAGGTGCAGCAGGTGTTGACGGGATGACAGTCGATGAGTTAATGCCATATCTAAAAGAGAACAAGGATGAATTTCTAGAGAGTTTGAGAAGTGGGAAGTACAAACCCCATCCAGTCAGACGAGTAGAAATACCTAAACCTGATGGTGGGGTAAGACTTCTTGGAGTCCCAACAGTCGTGGACCGCATGGTCCAACAGGCACTAGT
>NZ_NIQC01000045.1 GCF_002216005.1 Natranaerobius trueperi | reverse complement strand
CCTACGGCTTCTCAGAGGGAACTTGCTAAACTATTAAATATATCACCTAGCTATGTAAATAAACTGCTCAAACAAATTGGAAATTCCTAGGTGTTCACTGAAACGGGTCTTTATATTATGGGGTACTACGTACCCCTGCTTCTGAAAGAAGCTATATATATATATATATAAGAAAGAGGGCTGTAAAGCCCTCTTTTCCTTTGTCCATTAGTGTTATAGGTTATTTGGGAGGAAGAATTTTAACAATAGTAGTTACATGTATGCTCCTATTTACTAGGAGGTCTAGACTTCCGTGTATACTCTCACCAGCTAACCATCTAGAGTTAACTCCTCATTAAGTGGGAGAAACTTACAGCTATGACGTGGTGGTTGAAGTTTTTAGAAGTGAAGTTAGATAGGGTAGCATTTAGGAGCATTCAAGAGTTTGACCTTCCCTATCTTTCGGTCCATTTTGTATGAAACTAGATAACCAAAATCAAGTGAGATCGTCCGAGAGAGTTTACGACTTTATCCAATTAAAGAAAAATGTTTACATAACGTTTCTAATCGGACGTTGATAAAGATTTTTATGCTTTTTGAAAGACCATTCAGGTTAAAAAATCGGACATTCAGGTTTATAGATAGGATTTATATAGCGAAATGTATAAATTAGGAAATACACAAATTTTAAAAGGAGGAATAAAAAAGATATGTATCAGAAAAAAATTTTAAATTTATTTGTTTTTTTGTTAATTGTTATGTTTTCAATTTCTCCCACTTTTGCAGAAGAGGAAGAAGGTGTTAAATCAGTAGACCGAACATCATTTTTTACTTATGAATTAGTACCTGTTCCTGCCAACTGGAGTCAGATTTTACAATTTGACTATGAAATCACAGGTAATAATTTAGAAGTTTATAATCATTATAACAGTGGTTTACAGTATAGTTATCCAGGCAATTATTTATTTAGCTGGGAAGTTAATCCATTTAATTTTGAATGGACTGTAAATGGTATAACTGAATATGAGTTTGATAATTTTGAAGACTACCCTAGCATATTCCCTCCTAATGACGCTCCATGGGGTGGGAGAAATGAAACTACTATTTCACTTGATCTATCAGATGAATTGACTGCAGAAATAGAATCGAGAGTAGGTTCAAGTCAAGCTATACTTACCTCTCCAGCATCTAGGACAATAACTTATGAAGATTTTGATTCATTAGAAAATATGGAAATAACAGAGGTAGAAAAAGAAGATAATGAAAAACTAGAAAATTTAGTTGAACAAAAAGATTCTATAATTGAAAGTTTTAAAGATAGAGAAAAAGAAATAGCTGCAGTAGTTAATGACGAAGAAATTTATAGAAATGAAATTTTACTTGAACATGAACTTCGTAAAGTTTTAGAAGATGAAGAGATGGATATAGAGCAAATATTAGACGAAAGAATAAAAAATAAAGTTTTATATGAAAAAGCAAAAGAAAATGATTTAATTGTAAGTGAAGAAAGGGCACGTAGTTACGCAGAAGAAACAAGGAATAAAATAAAAGAAGATTCTGATCTTAAAGAACAAGAAATTTTGTTAGAAACAATTTATAAATCCTTGAATCTTACTGAAGAAGAATATTGGAATTTTGCAATTGATAGATACCAAAAGCACTTTAGTATAAATTCTCTTAAAGAGCAAAAAAATGAGTTTGACTTCAATAATCTTAAAAATCAATCTGAATTTGATATAGAGATTAAAATGAACTACTAGTAGATTATAAAAACAAACAGGGTACTTTAAATACTAAGAACCTTGTTTGTTTTTATAAGGAATGTTGAGGAAACAATTCATCTGTAGAGGGGGGGTAAGATGCTTACAGGCATTAGTTTTTTTGCGCCATTTATAATGTTAATAACAGTTCTTATAGGTACACTAATATGTTTTAAAGCACAATATATTAGTAACAAAAGAATATATAAATATGGATTTTGGGGATTTAGTTTGTTATCGCTTTCATGGTTAGTCAGCATAATTCATACTTTTATTTTACCTCAACACTATCAAAGGGAAACTGTAGCTTTAGGATTTAATTTTTTAATTCAAACCTTAATTTTTATAGGGATTTTAATTATCATAGTAGGTTTTTTAAAACAATATAATAAAGATAAAATAAATGAAAACTAATAGATAAAAGCTAAAGGAGTACAGTATAAATATAAAGCCCCTACCAACACATATATATAGTATGCGCACTTAGGGGACAGTTACGCAGGATAAGGGGAGCCATAATAATTACAACATGAATGACGGTGATTTTTTTGTTGTCTGAAGCAAAATCAGATAGGGTGGTATTTTGGAGAAAAACAGAGTTTGACCCTCACTAATTTTTTGGTATTTCACGGGATAATAATTTAATCTCATCCCCTCTCACGACCTCTGAACCCCTGAAAAACAAGGGGGACTGTTGACATAATATCTATTTGCGGACGTTCTCATCCATGTCTTAAATTTAGGGACATGGATAAAATCCTGTTATAAAGGGTATTTATCTCATATGGTTAAAAAATTATGCTTGGTAAAACCAAAATCTCTTTATTATTTGGAACTGAAAAAATTACAGTTCAAGAACTATAATCATTAACAGTATTTATTATTATTTTTATTAAATTATCTTCGCACGAAGCGAGGAACTTGTTTGTAAGCGGAGTCGAAGGGTTGTTTTATTGTGAGACGCGCACATTTGGCTCACATTGGCTCTAATTAATTTAATGAGGGTAGAGGTCTCTTACAATGTCTTTGCCCACCACTATAAAAGTAGAATTGGAAAAAATTAGGCGGGCGGTGAAATGGCTCTTTATATTATGGGGTACGTAGTACCCCTGCTCGAGGATTAAAAATGTTTGAAAGACCAGTAAGTCATACCTTTGATTACACACCGTAAAATTAAAAGGTCGAGGCGAAAATTTTTTCGCTTCGGCCTTTTAAAAGGAGGACTGAATTAATATGATTGAAATTACATCAACATTTGTAGCAATGCTGTTAAGTATATCATTAGCTATATTAATTATTTATGGTATCTATAAACTTTACTCACATTTAATCTTCTTTTTAAAAAATAACAAAAATAATGATTGAAAATTAAATAACATTTTTGTTTGTTAGGGGGAAGCTTCACCGATAGAGAACTTTTCAACAAAAAGTAACATGGAAACCAAAATTGAAGAATTTGAAGGGAAATTAATATTACTCGATATTCTGAACAACTGATTTTATGGGATTTTAACCGTACATGTAAAAATTGCATGTACGGTTAATTTTAAAAATTGGAGGTTTTGAAATGAATTATAATAACCGAAAATTTAAAAGAAAAAACTTTCAGCAGAGATCGTAGAAATTATGAGGTATATATCAGACGATCACTTAAGTGAATATGAAGAAAGATCAGTTGAAGAAGGTATGAAAGAAATTCAACGTGGAGAGTATGTAGATTTTGATGAATGGGTAAAAGCAAATAACTAAAACTTTCTCAGAAGCGCACATTTAGCTCACATTGTTTCTAATAATCGGTGATAGTGGTAGAGGTTATAAAAAGCAATAAAGCAAAATGCAGCCCAAATTTGTGGATACCTACCTCCTAAGAAAATTTACTTTATAATGATAGCCGGTAGATCACAACGACAATAAAAAACTCCTAACACAGTGATTTTTATGATGAAATAACTAATGATTGGATACCTGGGCTGGACACTTCAATTGCACAAGGATATTGGAATGGGTATCATGATACCAAACAAGATTATTATGCAATTAACGATATGTTAGAGGAAGATTTTCCTAATTTAGGTATAGTAAACATAGCTTAATACTAATCTAATACAGCAAAGGAGAGAAGATTTCTTTGTTAGGAATAACTTATAACTTAATTGCAGTGACTCTTATCTTAATTGTCATATCATTAGAATTACATAAGCTTAACAAAAATATAAGCCAGTTAATTGAAAAAATTGATAAAAGTCAGGATTCATAGAAACCTAAAAAAAGCCTCTCAATATCTAAGAGAGGCTTTTTTTAGTAGAAATTATTATATAGGTTTTCACCGTACATGCAAAAACTGCATAACCGGTGAAATTCCCTGCCAAAGGAATTGTGTTCGGCGGTGGATTCGTCAAGGGAAATTACCGGCATTACTTCCAAGTCGGTATCATGGTTATCAAGTTAAAGAGAGTGACTTGGAGGACTTTTTAGGTGATAAGTATAAAATTAAGCAAAAGGGTAAAGTAGAAGCTGAAGAAGTATTAAAATCACTTGCAAAGCTCTGGGATAAAACGCAGCATAAAGGGTATATTGAGGTTGCGTACCAGGTAGCTGAGTTAAGCGGCTTATTAGATAAATATCGGAAAGAGTGGGATAAATGGGACGGAGATGTGCTATCGCCTGATCTTGAAAGTGGCAGACTCTTACAGGATCGGCAGGCATATTTAACAAGATGGACAGAGGAAACAGAAAAGCTAATGAGAGTCGAAGGGAAACTTATTCTTAGAAAGTTTCTGGACTAAATCAAAATTAAAGGGTGATTACTATGTTTAAAGAACTAGAAGAAAAGAAACAAAGGTTAGATGAAAAGAGACCACTTTCAAAAGAAAAAATAACCCAGCTTAAACAATACTTCGATGTTGAGTTCACCTACAATTCCAATGCAATTGAGGGTAACACGCTTTCTTTAAGAGAAACTAAAGTAATACTTGAAGATGGGATTACTGTAGGTAAAGGGAAA
Source organism: Natranaerobius trueperi (assembly GCF_002216005.1). Lineage (NCBI taxonomy): Bacteria > Bacillati > Bacillota > Clostridia > Natranaerobiales > Natranaerobiaceae > Natranaerobius > Natranaerobius trueperi. Next base: position 5,963 of record NZ_NIQC01000045.1, on the reverse strand, counting down.
AGCCTAAGAGAGCACCTCGAAGTGATTAACCATAAAGAAGCAATAGACTATATTGAAAATCTAATTAAAGAAAATGCTGATATATCGGAGAAAATTATCAAAGAAGTACATTACCTGGTACTTAAGGGGATTGATAATGAAAATGCCGGTAAATATAGAACTTCTAATGTACTAATAAGCGGTAGTGATCATAAGCCACCAGAGCATTACTTAGTACCAGAAAAAATGGAAAAACTGGTGTCTTGGTATAAAAATAAAAAGAATGAGCTTCATACAGTTGATCTGGCTACTTATTTTCATCATCATTTAACTTATATTCACCCCTTTATTGACGTCAATGGCAGGCTTGCAAGGCTTTTAATGAATTTATTATTACTGCAAGACGGTTATCCTCTAACAGTGATTAAAGCAGAAGATAGAGAAAGCTATATGGAGGCACTTGAGTTTGCTAGCACAGAGGAGGACTACTCTAAACTCTTAGAAGTAATCAAAAAAGCTATTAATGACAGCTTTGAAACTTATTTTTATGTTATAGGTGAGTAACGCATTAAATTGCACAGGCGGATTTAGCACTAATTCCCGAACTTGATAGGGTGGTGATTTTTTGAGTAAGAAACTTGAAGAATTAAAAGAAATACTGGATAAAGATTATTCTTGTGATAAACCAGAGCTTTACCCCAGTCGTTGCTCTAGCTGCAAATCAGAAGATTTAAAACTAGGGAAAAGCGAATGGCAGTTTTCGTATGGCGTAGTAACGGGTATTCCAGGGGTTATATGCATCAAATGTGGTCAGAGTTTCCTTCATAGTGATCTATTAGTTGAGATAGAAGATGTTCTTGAAGAGCTGGGGTATAATGATCCGAATATAAAATTAGACCTGTCAGACTTAACTGAGAAATAAAGCCACTTACGTATTTTTCGTATGTTGTCTTTTTCTGGCATAAAAAATCCCCTTTCTTTGTTTGCGCTGAACTATACTCTGTAATCTAAAAAAACCCCAATCTGATGGGGTTTTGGTTTGCTTTTAAGGGTGCTTTCATTATGAAAACACTAAAAATTGCAATATAAAAAACTATATATAGTAAAAAATATAGTAAAAAGTATCCATTTTTGTTGCGTTGATGTATGCTACACATAGCGTTGGAGAGCCCATTATGACGGGATTTTGCTATGCGTTCAGGTATGCGTTGTTAGAATATATGTAAGATTCATATTATAAAAAGCCCCGGTATTTGGGGCTTTGGACTATGCTTCATTTTGTTTTTCTTTTTGTGCTTTCTTGAATTTCTTCCCAAAGTTATCTAATGCACCAAAGATAGCCTCGTCTTTTTCTTCATCTAATTTAGTTATGTCATGTTCCTCGGACTTTTTCGAATAAGACTGCTCTTCCTGATTTTCGGTTTGGACTGTAATACCAGACTTTTTGATTGATTCTATTTCTTGTTCTAATGAATCAATCTTTTCGCATAACTGATCTAATTTATCTAGTTTATTTAGAATTTCTTTAGTGTTTGAGTAATTTTTGATAGCATTTGAAATAAACTCGCTCTTTTGCCTATTGGGAAGTTCTTCGTAGACCTTCATAGCAGCCTCGTCTAACCAAATTCCAACAAGATGTTTTTGCTTTCCCATAAAGAAACCACCTTTTTGTTAACAAAAATTATCGGCTTAATACTGCGGAAATCCCACAATGATAGGAATTAACAGAGGTTCAAATTTTGTTAACAAATAAAAGTGACTTCGCCAGAATAGGCAAAGCCCATTAGTTTAAAATCAGATCTGTCATGTCAGATTTAACTGCACATATGGAAAATCCGTAGTGGCTTTTTAGGGGAAGAGGAAATTCTGCCGAATCGACCTTTGGCAGGGATTCGGCAGAATTTGTGCAACTAACTAATAAAAATTTTGAAATCAGTCTAAAATAAGTTATAATTAACAGTAAGATTAATATCAAGATAATTTGTCCTGTAAAGATAATTAGAATGTAGTCACGAAAAGAAGGCCTATCGGGAGGTCGGAGCCCCGGTTCAAAGGTCTTCTTTTTGTTTGTTTCAGTTCCAAGTACGGGTAAAAAGCTGCTTATATACCAGGGATTTTGTAAAAATTCCTTTGGGCTAAAACTTAATAAAAATGCAATAAAAAGTAATTAAGCAAATATCCTGTCTTTAAGAGATATATTTGACTTAATAAAATGATTTAGATAAAATATAATTAGATTTAATTATAGCTATCAAGAGGACGCAATAGCGTACCGGAGGTAGCTAGGCTCAAGAGGACACTTTAAGTGTACCGAAATGAGTGGGCTCCAGAGGGCATTATATTATAGTGTACCGGAGGAGCATTTCAGCTCTGACTACTAAGTCAACTGACAAAGTGACCGATAGTAAAGTCGCCATTTACTTACTATCAGTTATGGTCAAAAAAATGGCAAAAAATACTGTTATAACAGTGTCATACGTGTGTTCTTCTAACACCTAAAAAAGGTGTTTATTTTATTTTTTGGAAGAACACCCATCAAAAAACCCAGGTTTCGCGTAGAATCATCGCGAGGCGTGGGCATTTTTAATGTTTTAAAACCGAATATAGAAGGTTGCTATCCCCTACCTGGTAGAGACATGAACTGAAATTTTTAAAATTTCCAAGCAATGGCGGTAATTTTGACTAGGTATTACCTAAAAAAAATGAAACTAGAGATCAGAAGGGGATAGCGTTAATCGGACAATCCCGACCGGTTAATGTATGTAGGGAGAGGACCGTTGAGCGGTGTACAGCGCTCAAGCCTGATTAGGGTTGGGTCCGTGTAGCAGGCTTATCTAAAGATAAGCCACCCAAACAGGGTAAGCTACAACGAATACTGTCCAACTTACAAAAGAATAGAATCTCCTGTCACTCCCTTATCTCTGCTTTACTTACTAGCGATAAAATAACATTTTTAAAACAAAATTTAGAAGAAAGCAGAGATTAAATTAGAGGGGAGATAAGGGAGTGACAGGAGAAAAATTACTAGATCGCAACACATTTCACGTGAGGTATTTCTAAGGGTTAGAAGTTTGGTGATAGATCCCAAGTTATGATGACGTGGGAATGATGACCAAATTTGCAGACGTGATACCTATGTCTAAATTTAGGGAGGTCAATTAAATGGCTCAAAAAGGTATGAGTAATTTGGAGAGACAATTAGAGAAGTTATATAGACATTGCAACCAATCTTCTAAAGGATATAGAATTCAATCACTAAAACAAACTAAGGAGTTCGCTCGTTTTATTCATGATCGTTTTAAGGTTCAAAACTTTAAAAATATAAGTGATAAACACCTTGTAGATTATATTCAATATCAACAAGAGATCAAACAAAATACTGATGATACTATAAAAAACAAATTAAGTTCAATTAGATTTTGGCACGATCAAGTCAATAGACCACGTCATACTTTAAGTGATAATAAAACACTACAGGAGAAATATGGCTTTGAATTTAATCAAACTCCAGAGATCCGCAAAGAGCATAACCGAGCGTGGACAGAACAAGAGTACAGAAACTTTAAAAATCTAGCTGAAAAAATGGGAAAAGATTATATATCGGATGCATTTACAATTTCTAGAGAAATGGGACTTCGTATTAGTGAGGTTACATGTCTTGAGCGTAGGCAGGTTGAATATGCCTCAAGAACTGGATATCTCCCTGTAGATCGAGGTACAAAAGGTGGTAAAGCTCGTGTTGTTCCAGTGACAGAAGATAAAAAAGAAGTCTGGGAAGTGTTGAATCGTAAAATGAAAGAAACTTCTAGAGGTGAAAGGTTATTCGTTGAAGAAGGTGAGAAAGCTCACCAAAAAACAGAAGAAATCCAAAACTTTATCTATAATCATCGGAGTAAAGTGGAAACAGAAGAGGGACAATTGCTGAGATATTATAATGACTCGGGTCGGAACACAAATATGACGATGCATGGATTACGATATTTGTATGCTCAAGAAAGGATCAAAAACCTTCGAGAGGAATACAAAAGCGATAGTAAAGTTGCAGATGTTTTAACTCAAGAAATGGGACATAACAGAACGGAAGTATTAAAAACATATTTATCCGAAGCATAAAATGTCGTGAGACTTTCATATTTAGCTTACATTTGGTCTTAAAGGTTCGCATAAGGGTACAGGTCTCTTAAACTAATTAACCCATTATTTTCAGCTTTACAAAAAAGAAAAAATTGGCATCATGTAAAAGGTATGTTATAGTGACATCAAGATTAAGTGAAAGGGGTTATAACTCCATGGATCAAAAAGAAATGACTAGGTTAACCGTATCATTACCAGTGGATTTAGTTGAAAAGCTAGATAGTTTTCGAGGGCCTGGGTTGAGTAGAACAGAATTAATTAGACTTATTCTTGATGCAGGAGCAAGAGATATAGAAGAAAAAGGTGGTTTGCAACTGGATATAAATTTTAGTAAAAATTAAAGTTTTATATTTGGCCATGACCGCCGTGACCGCATTAAAATTGCTTTTGTGACGGGGTTTTGAGTTGGTCATGACCGGGTCGTGACCGAAGGTGGGTGTTTTGAAATGGGAAGAACAATTACTTTAAAAGAAGCAGAAACTAAAACTGGAATACCTTCAAGAACGATTAGAAGATACATACATAATCATGGCCAACGACTTCCAATAATCAAAGAGGGTAACAAATATTTGATAGAAGAATATGCCTTGCCACTTTTAACTCGTATTAGGGAATTTTATGACCAAGGAATGACCGTCAAAGATGTAGACGATAAACTCGATAGTGACGGGGATAGTTTGTTAATTGAAGTTGACCGCGTGACCGAGCAGCCGGCCATGGATCATGAACAGATGAAACAATTTTTAAAAACTATAATAGAACGTCAGGATTCTAAAATTAAAGAATTAGAAACTAAAGTAGATAATTTAAGTAACCTACTACAGGAAGGTCAGCGACAACAATCTAACTTAACTGAATTAGCAAACAAACAAACTCAAAATAAAATTGAAGAACTCGAAGAAAAGTTAGAGGAAAGAGATCAAAAATTGATGGAGGCAATTCGAGAGCTCCAAGAAAAAAAGAAGCCTTGGTGGAAAAAACTCATGGGTAAATAGTGATAAGAAATGTAATTAACCCCCAATATTATGGGGTTTATTGAACTTTACATATATAAGTGGTAAAATTTAACCAAACGAAAAAGGTCACGTTCGGAAGAGTTGGGAGGCTCCTGAACGTGACCTGCGTAAGGTATATATTACCTTGCACTTTTATTTTGTATTTACATTGTACCCAAAAAATAGTGCTTACGCAAGGTGATATGTACCTCCCAAAAGACTTTTTGTCGGGAGGGTTTATTTATGTTAGAAAAAGTGATAAAAACCCCTAAAGAGCATATAGAGATTCATCACCAAGAATCAGATGGTTGGATCACATTAGCTAAAAAACAAGGTTCTTTTACCCAATATCATTACAGGCCTCATGAAATAACAGAAGAACTCCTCTCTGAATGGCTTGGAGAAGATGTCTATTTTAGCCAGAATACTTTTTATAAGCCAAAACGTGATATATTTAATGTGAGGCAACTGAGGGCTTTGTATGTTGATGTAGATTGCTACCTTATGAACTATGATCCTAAGTGGGTTGTTGGTCGGATAGAGCAAATACTAGTAGAAGATGGTGAAATCCCTGATCCAAACTTAATAATATTTTCTGGTCGAGGAATTGTTGTTGTTTGGTTTATAAAACCTGTTCCTTATAAAGCACTGCCACTATGGCAAACCGCCCAAGAATATTTTTTGGACAAGCTAAAAGATGTTGGTGGGGATACCAAGGCAACTGACGCATCAAGAATATTTAGGTTGGCAGGAACAACAAACTCAAATAGTGGTGAGAAAGTAACCGTACAGTATCGCCATGACTACAGATATGACCTTAAAACAGATATTAGAGATAAATATCTTCCAAACTTA
>NZ_NIQC01000044.1 GCF_002216005.1 Natranaerobius trueperi | reverse complement strand
TTGAAGGCTGGTACAACAGAAAAAGAATACATGGAAGTTTAGGTTTCTTAACTCCTCAAGCTTTTGAGGACTTATCAAAACAATCTGCTTAAAACTTAACTTTTTTGTGTCCAAAATATTGACTCAAATCCAAACCAAAGACGAGAAAATTTCGGAGGATATAGTACATAACAGCTTTATAAAGATATCAAACAAACTAAATGAAATTGATAATATAACTGAACTCAAAAGATATATGACAGTTGTTGCTAAAAATGAGGCTTATGATTATTACAATTATAATAAAAAAATCTATAAGTCTGATAAAATAGATGAACTAAATAAAACCGACGATAATTTTAATCCGGAAAAACATACCATAAAATCAGAAACCATGGGATTAGTTAACTCCCATATACAGAAGTTAACACCAAAAAATAAATCAATAATATATTTTAGGATATCAGAAAATAAATCATTTAAAGAAATTGCTAAACACTTCCAAAAAAAAGAGACTACCCTTAGGTCTAATTATTCAAGAGCTGTTAAGCAAATTAGAGACAAGCTCTTTAAGGCAGGTGATTTAAATGACTGAACAAGATAATTTTGAAAAATTACTTGCCGATATAGAGAGACATAGGGGTAAGAAAAAGTTGAATAAAGTAGGCAAAACCTTAGTATCTATTGTAGTATTTTTTGTAATAATTAATTCATTCGGATTTTTCGATAACCAAATCACTGCTTTAAGATCAACTTTTTTTGAAATTATTAGCCAAGAGGGGTCTCAAGTGCAATATGGTTGGCTATCTGAAGAATTGGACGAGGAATTAAAAATAGATAAACTTATACTACCTAATTATCTCCCCTCAGGATACGAACTAGACGAATGGGATATTGAAGACGAAACCCTAGAAAATTATCGAGTTACTTTATTCTTTTCAGATGGAGATAAAAAAATACGCTTAATACAAAGGAAAATAAATGAAGGCACACATTTAAGTGCAGGGTTTGGAGAAGCATCAACTGAAACTACAGAAATAAATGGAGAAAAAGGGATCATTGCTTTCCATGAAAATGATTATATCACTGTTTCTTTTATTGATTATAGAGGGATTGAACATGCTATCATGGGGCAAATCACAAAAAACGAACTATTAAAAATAGCTGAATCACTAAATTAGGAGGGGTTAACTAAACCCCTCCTAATATTCTACCTTTTTAAGCATAGATTATTCCTCCCTTTTATGAATTTTTCTATACTAATAACAAAAAAATTTTAAAAAAGTTGCAGATTTTTTGCAACATTTTATTTGATTGGGAGTTATTAAGGTGAAAAAATATATTCGAAGGGTTTCAAGATGCTGACGCTCGAACGACAACAATTTGGGCAGAACACATAGGTAAAGGAGAATTGGATAGGCATGATTTAACTCTACATGACCCAACTGAAGATTATTCTTTCATACAAACTTTTCTAGACTTAGCTGAGGGAAATGTATCTCTTGTTCTTAATGAACTAATCGATGGCGCAATAATAAATTCTGGACTTATATTTTCTGATTTACTATCCATCGTTAGTCCTGTTGTATTGTTAGTATCTTTTTCAAACCTTTGAATAGTCAGGTAAATTTTTAAATATATCTTCATGTGCTATATCTAATTTTTCTTTGAATCTTGTCGAGTCAGTTTTATAATTTTCTTCAGCACTTACTGTTACTATACTAAATAAGATTAAGAAAAGTAATGTTGTTAAAACAGCAACTTTTTTTTAAATGAATAGCAATAATAGTTACTTCAATATTTGATAATTTCTATAGGGGGGTATTATAATCTTTAATAAGTCTCTAAAATATACATTTAAAAAACCTAGCTTAATAAGTATACCGATTATTATAGATATTGTTAAATTAATGATAATTTTTATTTTAACATATTTGGTTAACACTAATTTTTTTAATTTTATTTCTGATTTATTTGATATAAAATTAAATTTTATATCAAATAAATCAATACCATTATCATTCACAAGCGAGGTTATTCATAATAATATCATAAGTAATTATACTCTAGATCTAGAACTTTTTTTATTATTTGTATTATTCCGTATTTTTCTTTTGAGTGGAATATTGGGGTTAGTTAAGCAAATTTTTTATGAAAGTAACGTTTCTCTAAATTTTATAAATTTCTATAAAAATAGTTTAGAATATTGGGGGAGACTTGTTAATTTTTTTGTTTTGAAATATGTTATTATTTTTATTTCATCTAGCATTATATTTTTGTTGACTAGTGGCTCTAACATTTTCTTATTTCTATTAATTTTTATGATCGAGTTAATATTCTTTTTTGTGCCATATATTATAGTTAATGAAAATTATTATGTAATTGAATCAATATCTTATTCATGGAAACTTTTAAGAGATCATTTCAAAATAGTTTTAAAGTATTTTTTAATAATTAGCTTTTTACTTCAATTATCTTTTACAGTATTAAACTTCATTATAAGTAAATATATTATTTTTCTCCCTATTTCTATATTATTCTTTGCACCTATAGTAATTTATGTATACACCATTATATTTGCACTTTACTTTCATCTACATGCAAAATCTCCTCCATTATAATGAGGGTTCTGACTTGATTGATGAGTTTCAAGAGTGGCTATAGAGAATATATTAAGGAACACTATTAAAAATTTCAAATCTAATAATGAGAGATATTATTATTTATCAAAAGGAGATATACGATTAATGGGTTAATAAATGTACTAAATTTTTAATCAAATTAATATTTTATTATTTCTTTTTGAAACAAATCTATGAATTAATGGACTCTTGTTTTCATATTCATTATATAACCCTTTCATAAATATTAACCCCTTGGAAGTGTTTTTACCACTCCCAAGGGGCTTTTACTAACCTTCTTCAAGTCTCATTTCTTCAAGTTTCATTTCATCGTGCTTTGCATCTTCTATAGTTTGGTCGATATAACCATTCTCTATTAATTCCTGTAATTTAACTTCAATAAACCTTTCTTCAGGTAATTCCTTTGTATCTTCCAATTCAGGAATTCCAATTACGAAATAAATTAAGCCTCCCCTATAGTCTGGCTTTAACCAAAAATACGCATACCTTACTTTTCCATGATCCTCCATATAAACTTCGTCTGTAGTAGCATAGATAATCGTATTTCCAAAATCACAAGCTCCCTCATAATCATACTCAAACTCATAAACAATAACTTATTTTCTTCCACTGCTTCCACAAGTAGATTCGAATTCTACGCCTAATCCATTCGTTAAGGGCAGTAATTCTATTCTTCATATCTGCAATGGAAAAATAGCTTAACCAGCCTGTAGTGAATATTTTAAGCTCTTTAAGTATCTGTTGAATTGACCTACCACGTTTACGACTTGTTATCTGCCGTACCCTATCCTTGAACCGTTTTATGGACTTTTGGTGCGGTCGGATTCTAACCTTCTCTCTTAAGCGGGCTACCAGTGTTGCTCTTTTCTCGGTTTACCTTAAGTTTTAATTTCTCTTCAAGGTATTTTGTACAACTGATCATTACTCTTTCAGTGGCTCTCTTACTTTTGACGTAAATGACACAGTCATCGGCGTACCTCACAAATTTATGTCCTTTACCCTCAAGTAGGCGATCAAAACTAGTGAGGTAGATATTACTGAGTAGTGGTGAAAGGTATCCACCTTGTGGGGTGCCTTTGGTAGAAGGGATCAAAGGCACATTTGACATAACCCCACTCTTTAGGAAGACTTTAATAAGTTATTAAAAGTAATTAAGAAAAACGGTAAGGATTCCTTTAAACAAATACCTCGCATCAATTGGATATGAAGACATATCCAAAAGATACGAGGTACTGCACTCAAATCATTGAACCGCCAAGTACCGAACGGTACGCTTGGTGGTGTGAGAGGTCGGTAGATAAATTAATTATCTACCTCCTACTCGATTAAATTCTATTTGAAATATCTCGTGCAATTGCTACTCCACAGGCGCCTGCCTGGGCAAGCCCTCTAGTAATACCAGCTCCGTCACCACCAGCATATAAGCCTTCTATCTCAGTTTCGAAGTTATTTTTCAATATAGGTCTAGAAGAGTAAAATTTAGCTTCAACTCCGTATAATAAAGTGTGGTCTGATGCTATCCCAGGTGTTACTTTATCTAGTGCCTCAATCATTTCAATAATACTTATCATTGTTGAATATGGTAAAACTAAACCTAAATTACCAGGAACAGCTTCTTTAAGAGTAGGTTTAATAAAACATTCATTGATTCGTTTTTCTGTAGAACGTCTGCCTTTTATAATATCACCATAACTTTGAATAAGGACACTGCCTTCTGATAAATCATTAGCAAGCTTTGAAATTGATTTAGCATACTCAGTTGGTTTATTAAAGGGGTATGAAAACTTATGTGAAACTAATAGGGCAAAGTTCGTGTTTTCACTCCCTAGACTTTTATCTTTATAAGCGTGCCCATTTGCTAACATTACACCACTATGATTTTCAATTACTACATGCCCAGAGGGATTACTACAAAAACTTCTGACTGTAGTACCAACAGAAGTCCTATAGATAAACTTACCTTCATATAAATTTTTATTAATCTCTTCCATAATTGTATCTAGAGTTTCAACTCTAACACCTACATCCACTTGATTACTACTGACTTCTAACCCGTACTTTTCAAATACTTTAGTTAACCATTCAGAGCCATCTCTTCCGGGTACAATCACTACCTTATCACCATAATATTCTTCACCATCGTCAGTTATAATACCTTGAATTTTATAATTATTATTAGAATTAGATTTAGTGATCAAATCAGAAACTTTAGTTTCAAATATCATATCTATTTTTTCTTTTAAATTCTCAAATATATTTTGTAAAATTTGTAAGTTTTGTTCAGTTCCAAGATGTTTTACATTAGCTCTTAATAATTTTAGACTTGCAGCTAACCCACGCTTTTCAATATCTTTGACTGCAGGTGTTGTAGGGTCTGATAATGTAGAAGTAGCACCATGTTCTATATTAATTTGATCTACATATTTAATAAGGTCTAAAACGTGAGAAGGTGATAAATAATCAGTCATCCAACCCCCGAATTCTGTGGTAATATTAAATTTACCATCAGAATATGCACCTGCGCCACCAAATCCATTTGTAATAGAACAGTTTGGGTGGCAGCTAGCAATATCTTTTTTCTCACTTGAAGGTGGACATTTAGATAATTTATTTTGTAGAATAGGACAAGATCTTTTATATATATCCTTACCTTTTTCAACTAACAAAATATTTAGCTTAGGGTTTTGTTGGATTAATTCATAGCAAGCATAAATACCAGCAGGACCCGCACCAACAACAATTACATCATAATTATGCAATGTAACATAACCTCCCATTTCTCATATTCGAAACCGATTAATTGTAACAGATAATTAATAAAATTAATACTATACCTAGTTAATTGTACCAACTTATTTATATGAGGACAAATACCAATTAATTATCTTATTCTTAAAAAATATAGAGGCTGTGCTAAAAATTTAAAGAGGATAGGGTTAGCTAATAGTATATTAATTGAGAAAGCTCAAAGAACTTTGCAAGTTGTCATTATTCCTTAATGAAACATTTCTAGATCTAAATTACTTCTATTATAAATCAAAACAACACACCTTTCATTAAATGCTTGCGATAATCAATTTTAGTATACTAATTTGTATAACTTATTTTTAGTTAAGTGAAGAGACTTTTACATTGAAAGGAGAACTTTGCATGAAGATAAAACACAAAGGAGAATTGATAGATATAACTATACAAAAAAGAAATAGAAAAACTATGGAACTTCAAGTCACTCTAGAAGGGAATGTTAGAATTCTTGCACCTAAAAACATTTCTGATGATGATATACAAAATTGGGTTAGAAGTAGAGGAGATTGGGTAGTTTCAAAAATGAAATATTTTCAAGATATAAAAGAACAATATACTGATAAACAATTTAAAGTTGGTGAACAGTTATATTTTTTAGGAAAACCTTATACGCTTAATATATTTTTTTGTGATCATGAAAATAAAGTCGAATTAACAGATAATGAAATACAAGTTTATACTAAGTCTGAAGAAAAAGAGGTAGTAAGAGAAACTCTAAGAAACTGGTATTTTAATCAAACCCATAAACTAATAGAAGAGCGTATAAGATATTTTCAAAAATATTTTAAAGAACAACCTACAAAAATCATGGTTAAGGAACAAAAGAAACGTTGGGGAAGCTGTACATCCCAAAATGCACTTTACTTTAACTGGCGCATTTCTATGGCACCTAAGGAAGTACTAGAATATTTAGTTGTTCACGAAATGTGTCACTTAAAACATAAAAATCATGGGAAAAATTTTTGGAACTGTGTAGCAACTATTTTACCAGATTTTAAATGGCGGCGTGATTGGTTAAAAGTCAACGGTATAAAATTGAATTTTTAAAATAAGTAAGCGGTCCGGACGGACCGCTTACTTATTTTACCACTTCCTCTTTCTAGGAACACAGAGTACATCCCCTGGGAAGATTACAGCCGGATCTTCTATATGAGGGTTAGCTTCTACTAACTCATCTACAGAAACATTGAATTTATTAGCTATAATGAAGAAAGTATCCCCTTCCTCTACAGTGTACCTTCTACGGAATTTAGGTGGGCACTTTTTAGGTTCTCTCGGATCTGGTAATGGTTTCTTTGGAACACAGAGTACGTCCCCAGGGAAAAGTACATCGGGATCTTCAATATGAGGGTTAGCATTAATTAAAGCATCTACTGAAACATTAAACTCACGAGCTATTGATATAAAAGTGTCCCCTTCTTCTACAGTATATCTTCTTTTAAACATTGGAGGACATTTTTTAGGTTCCCTGGGCTCTGGTGGCTCAGGTTTTTTCTTTTTTGGAACACACAGTACATCTCCTGGAAAGATCTCATCAGGGTCTTCAATATGAGGGTTGGCAGCTATCAATTCGTCTACTGGTACACTGAATCTTTTAGCTATAGAGGTGAACGTATCTGTTTCTCTAACCGTATATCTTTTTGGAAAGTCAGGAGGACATTTTTTAGGCTCTCTAGGCTCTGGTGGCTCAGGTTTTTTCTTTTTTGGAACACACAGTACATCTCCTGGGAATATTACATCAGGATCTTCAATATGAGGGTTAGCATCTATTAAATCATCTACGGATACACTGAATCTTTTAGCAATAGAGAAAAAGGTATCCCCTTTTCTAACCGTATATCTTTTTGGAAAGTCAGGAGGACACTTTTTAGGTTCTCTAGGTCTAGGTGGTCTTTTTCTTGGCACACATAATACATCTCCTGGGAATATTACATCAGGATCTTCAATGTGCGGGTTAGCTGTAATTAATTTATCTAAATCAATACTAAAGCGTTGTGCAATCTTAAACATGGTGTCGCCCTTTTGGACAGTATATCTTTTGAAGTTTTTAGGACATTTCTTTGGCTCTCTTGGTCTGACATCATCTTTAGGTACACATAGTACATCCCCTGGAAAAATTTTATCGGGATTTTCAATATGAGGGTTTGCAGCAATTAAGTCATTTAGATCAACACATACTCTTTGTGCAATAAAGAACATTGTATCTCCTGGTTGTACTGTATATCTCCCTTGGAAATTTTCAGGACATTTTCTTGGTTGACGCCCTTTAGGTGGTCTCTTATGATAGGTCAAATTCTCACCCTTTCTAATTGGTTTACTACAGACTATGAATTGGATTACAAAAGGTGATAGCGCAAGAAGTAATTAGTGATAAATAACAAACAATAAGGAGCGAATCATTTGTCAGTTTTTTTTAATCGGACAGAACTGGTTATTATATAGTTCTAATAAGTTAAACTGTTTTTTGATAATAGAAGAATCATTGCTATCATATGCAAATTGAAAGTAGTAGATAATTTGTTCCATTGGTATTGGATAGTTTACATTCGGGTGAGAAGTATTAAGGATAGCAGTTATACTTTCCCTTGCTAATTGATGTAGATAATTACAGGAATATAAATCAAGTGCTTGTAAGATAGTCAGTCCAGGGTCGATAATGTCCCTGTAAAAAATACTTGCAAACAACTCTTCAACTTCAAACCCAGTTGGTTCCCAATCATTTAATTGTACTCTCCAAACCCTATGATTACATCCTTCTGTAATTGTTTCCACTCCCTTCTATACTATATTATAATTGTATTTATAATAAGACTTTTAAATTCATAATTCATTGAATACTAGTTATAGAGGGCTATTGGGTATTTGAACAAATTATAAATAGATACTATATTATTTGAAATCTTACTTAAAACAGGTATAATGTGGTCTGTAGATTTTAAATGATTGTATGTTACTTGAGGAGGAGATATTGTGAACGAGACTATCTTAAAAAGAGTTTCAACTGAACAGAATTTTCCTGAAGGAAAAGTTTCTAAAGTTATTTCTCTAATAAAAGAAGAAGGTAATACAGTACCATTTGTAGCAAGATATCGAAAAAATGAGACAGGTAACCTAACTGAAGAAGATATTAGAAATATAATAGACCGATATGAGTATTTAACTAACTTAAGTAATCGTAAAGAAGAGATAATTGAAACTTTAACTAAAAGAGAAAAACTTACTTCTGAGCTACAAAAAGCAATTAATGCTGCTGAAACTTTACAAGAATTAGAAGAAATCTATAAGCCATATAAACAAAAGAAAAAGACTCGAGGTATGAAAGCAAAAGAAAAGGGGTTAGAACCTTTAGCCAAACTTTTTGTACAAGGAACTATTACTACAGAAGAAAAGGCTTACATTGAACTAGAGAAATATGTAGATGAAGAAAAAGGGATAAACTCAAAAGAAGATGCCCTTCAAGGTGCGAAAGATATTATCGCAGAACAGGTATCTGAGAAAGTTGAAAATAGAAATGATGCTAAAGGTATTTCAGTTACAAACACTTTAATAGAAACTTCTGTTAAAGATGATTCTAAGGATGAAAAAGGTGTTTACAAAGACTATTATGAATACCAAAGTAATTTAAATAAATTACCACTACATAGAGTGATGGCTGTTAATCGAGGAGAAAAAGAAGGTGTGTTAAAAGTCAATTTAATTTCTCCAGAAGAAAAAGTAGTTGAAAAAGTAGTAAAAAGAGAAGTTCATGATTTACTAGGGTATTCCTATGAAGTAGTTTTAGAAGCAATACAAGATTCTGTTAAAAGATTAATAGTTCCTTCTATACAAAGAGAACTTAGAAAAACTAAAACCGAACAAGCAGAAGAACAAGCTATTAAAGTGTTTTCTCAGAACCTAGAAAGATTATTAATGCAGCCACCGATAAAAGGTAAAACTATTCTAGGTGTTGACCCAGCTTATAAATCTGGATGCAAATTAGCGGTAGTAGATAAAACAGGTGAAATGTTAGAAGTTGATGTAATGTATCCAACTCCTCCTTTTAACAAAAAAGATAAAGCAAGAGAAAAAGTATTAAAAATCATCGATAATTACAGTGTTGATGTTATAGCAATTGGTAATGGTACAGCTTCAAGAGAAACAGAAGAATTCATAGCAGAAACTATTGCTAATGTAGATAGAGATGTTCAATATGCTATAGTTAGCGAAGATGGAGCTAGTGTTTATTCAGCATCTAAACTAGCTAAAGAAGAATTTCCAGAGTTAGATGTACAAGAACGTAGTGCTATTTCAATAGCTAGAAGAGTATTAGATCCTCTAGCTGAGCTTGTTAAAATTGATCCTAAATCAATGGGAGTAGGCCAGTATCAACACGATGTTTCTCAGACTAAATTAAAAGAAACTGTACAATTTGTTGTAGAAAAAGTTGTTAATCAAGTAGGAGTTGATGTAAATACTGCTTCTGTACATCTACTACGTTATATATCAGGGTTAAATAAAAAAAGTGCGCAAAATATGGTTGATACTAGATCTAAACTAGGTAGCTTTACCACAAGAAAAGAACTCAAATCTGTTAAGGGGTTAGGAGCTAAAACATTTGAACAATGTGCAGGATTTTTGAGAATTTTAGATGGAGAAAATGCATTAGATAAGACTGCTATACATCCCGAGTCTTATAAGGTTGCACAAGGTGTTCTAGATACTTTAGAGGAAGGAATCGAAAGTTTAGGGTCACAAGAACTTATTGATAAAGTTAATAAATTAATCGCAGATAAAGCTAAAGTTCGAGAATTGAGTGAGACTTTAGGAACCGATTATTATACTTTAGAAGATATCTTAGAAGCTTTCAAAAAACCATTATATGATCCTAGAGATGAGTTAGATAAGCCTAAACTAAAGAAAGATGTCATGCAATTAGATGACTTAAGTGAAGGTATGATTATGGAGGGAGAAGTACGAAATGTAGTTGATTTTGGAGCTTTTGTTGATCTTGGACTCAAAGAGGATGGGTTAATTCATATTTCTCACCTTAGTGAAAAATACGTAAAGCATCCTTTAGAAGTTGTTTCAGTTGGAGATGTTGTTAAAGTGGAAGTAATTAGTGTGGATAAAAATCGAGGAAGAATTGGTTTAAAAAGAATAGACTAAGATTAAAAGGCGGGTATGCCTGCCTTTTAATTAATTTTTACAGTTTTTTTGAGTAAAGAGAAATTAATAATTAGCATTAATTTATATGCCAATATATTCCTTTTAAGAGAAAGGAATATATGTTATTATAATAACAAGCGTTTTCGGGAGTTGAAGTTAATGTCTAAAAAGACTTTGAAATTAGACCTTCACCATATTCATTTAATGAGGCAAAAGAACTAGAAATAATATGTTGAAAAGTAAGTGGTTAGTTAAAAAGCGTATCTTAAGATTTTTAAATCAAAAAGATATTAGAAAAATGTATCATCGGGTTAAGAAAGATCCAAGAATTCGGCACAATATTTGTAAACTTTAAGTGGAAATGAATAAGAAAGAGGTGTAAATATGGATAGCGAAAAACTAGATAAAAAAATTGATAAATTAAGAGAAGAACTTACTGACCTGATAGAACAGAAAGGGGATTTTAATGATGATGAAGTCATTGAAAAGAGTGAAGAATTAGATACGGCTTTAAACGAATATACTAAGTATTTAACAGATAAAGATAACTTTAGATAAAGACTAGGGTTAAGGAGTCTTTATCAGAAAATCGAAACACACTTTTTGATAAAGTACCTTTGTTTTTATATACAATTTCTCAACGACTTGATTATTAACTATAATAAACTAAACCATCGACACTTGATTTATACCAGGGAATTGAATGAACAACATGAGGTTAAAGTTATAAGACACTAGATAAAAAGAAGTGCTTTCACTACTAAGAGAAGATTTTCTTTAGTGAAACCTTCTCTTTTTTGTTTATCCTGCATGGGCGGTAGCTGGGTAGTGAAGTCCGCTATAGGCTTGGTAGTATAGTTTATCGAGTGAGCTCTACACCGTCTTTCTGTTCTTTATATCTGCAATGGCAAAATAACATAACCAGCCTGTAGTGAATATTTTGTTTAGAACCTCAAGCTATTTAAAATATCTAAAAGTAAAGCTTGTTACCACCTTTACCTGATATGCTGGGACTGAAAACATAACAAAAGCTTGGTATCTCGTCCATTCCTCACTTAAAACCATATTGATTTCATATCACAAAAGATAATATACTGATCTGGTATACCTTATAAATATTAACAAACGAGTGTGACAAAACCTAAAAACACAAATATATTAATAGAGTAGGAAGTAGATAATTACAATTGGATATGATGATATATCCAAAATATGCGAAGTACTGCACTTAAATTATTGAACACCAAGTACTCGACGGTACGCTTGGTGGGCAATATAGGACAAAATTAAAGGAAGGACTTACCCCAAGTGCTAGAGAAAAAATTATTAAACTTGAATAAAACATTACTAGAGGTTAAAATTTATTCATTAATCTAAAAAGGGGTTTATATATTATGATAAATAACTGGTTAAATAAACTTGAAAGAAAATATCGACGATTTGGTATCGAAAATTTAATAGGTTATATAATTGGTTTAAATGCTTTAGTTTTTGTACTAAATATGGTAGACCCTACAGGAACAATTATAGGACATTTAAACTTAGTACCATCACAAGTTTTAGATGGTGAATTTTGGAGGGTAGTAACTTTTCTTTTTATACCTCCTAGGACAAGCCCGTTATTTGTATTTATTGCACTCTATTTATACTATATAATTGGAAAGAGTTTAGAAGAAGAATGGGGATCATTTAAATTTACTCTATATTACTTACTAGGAGCTATAGGAACAGTTGCAGCTTCTTTTATTAGTGGAGGGATTGCAACATCTCAGTATCTTAATTTATCGTTGTTTCTTGCATTTGCAACTATTTATCCGAATTTCACCTTACGGTTGTTTTTTGTATTTCGTAAGCGTCAAATAGCACCCACATTGATTTAATAAAAAACTCCCATCTCATTAAATAAATAAGTGGGAGTGACTGTTATAATCAGTTTTTGCTATTTGCTTTGAGTTTTTTGCAACTTGCAGTTTTC